>CACZRV010000102.1 GCA_902783725.1 uncultured Lachnospiraceae bacterium
GAGGGTCCTTGTCCCAGGAGCCGAGCTGCCAGAGGCCGTCCATCTCGTTGCCGAGATACCACGTCTTCACGCCGTAAGGCTTCTCGTGGCCGTTCTTGATGCGAAGGTCCGACCAGTAGGTGCCGCCCGGGAAGTTGGTGTACTCCACGCAGTCCATGGCGTCCTGCATGCGGCCGGTGCCCATGTTGACGGTGTAGAGCGATTTCGCGCCGATCTTCTCCGCCCACTGCAGATACTCATCGTGGCCGACGTCGTTGGGGATCACCTGATACCACGCGGGATCCAGGTGTACCTTGCGCTCCGACTTCGGGCCGATGGAATCCTTCCACTGCCATGCCGAAACGAAGTTGCCGCCGGGAAGGCGCACCGCGGGAAGCCCCGTCGCCTTCAGGGCGTTTATCACATCCGTGCGGAAGCCCTGCGCGTCCGCCGTCGGATGCTTCGGATTGTACATCGTGCCGTTCACCATCGTGCCGATGGGCTCGAGAAATGCCGAGAACAGCTCGTCGGAAATCTCGCCGATCGCAAAGGACGGATGCACCGTAATTTTAGCCTTCTTTGCCATAGAAAAATACCCCTCCTGCTTCTCCTATTTTTCCGGCTCCGCCTGGGGCTCGCCGGTGGAAATCTTTTTGATCCATTTTTCACTCTTTAAGCGGAAGTAGCACCAGATTGCCTTCACGATCTGGTCGGACTTAAGGAAAATGTAAACCCAGAATGCGTCAAGCTTCAGAACAAAACCCGCGAGGCAGCCCAGCGGGAGCGCGATGGCCCACAAAAACACGTTGTCCATGAGCATCAACATCTTCGTGTCGCCGCCGCCGCGGAGCACGCCCTTGGTCATGATGCTGTTTGTCGCCTGGAAGATCAGGATGACGCTGATGGCGATCATCAGCTGCTGCGCCAGATCCTTCGTGTAGCTGCCCACATCGTAACCGTTGATGACGGGGGTCTTGATGATAAGGACGATGATGGCCGCCAAAAGGCCGAGGCCGAGACCGAGGCCGAAGAACATCCATCCCTGCTTCATGGTCTTCCTGCGGTCGCCCTGACCGAGGGTCTGGCCGGTCACGATGGCGCCCGCCTGGCACACGCCCTGGATGCCCACCGTGCTCATCTGCTGCGTCACGGCGGTGATGGCATTTGCCGACGTAAACTCCTGGCCGAGACGGCCGATGACCATCATGACGGAGTTGTTGCCCAGCGCCAGGATGCCGTCGCTGATCAGCACGGGAATGCTGATGCGGATGTATTCTTTGATGAGAGACCCGGTCTTCATGAAGAGGTTCTTCACGCGGAAGCGGATGCGCTTGTCAACCACCAGAAGGTAGCCGACGATCATCACCGCCTCGAAGATACGGGCGATCAGCGTGCCGAGGGCCGCGCCCTCAACCTCCATGCGGGGCGCTCCGAAATGGCCGAAGATAAATGCGTAATTTGCAACGAGGTTGACGAACAAAGCGCCGATGGAAACCAAAAGCGGCAGAAGCGCCTGGCCGACGCTGCGCAGCACGATGGTAACCGTGAGGGACGTGCCCAGGAAGAAGTATGTGATCACCGAGTACCGCAGATAATCCGCGCCCCGGGCGAGCACGTTGGCGATGGCGATCTCCTCCTCCGGCGTCGACGCGGTCTTCGCGTACATTTTCATAATGGTCTCGGGCATCACAAACGTCGCGATTGCAAACAGAGACGCCAGCAGAAGCGTCAGGCGGAGCATCAGGCACACGGTCTGCTTGAGAGCCGTGGTGGCCTTGCCTCCCTCGTCGTCGCCCTTCTGCTTCATGCCCCAGTAGCGGGACACTAAAACCGATGCGCCCATGCCCAGACCCATGCAGAAAATGTGGTATATGCCGATGAAGGTGTTGGCCTGGGACACCGCCGTCAGCGACTGCTCGCTGATGGCCTCGGCCGCCTTCTCCCCGAGGGTGGGGATGTACGCTTTACCGATGCTGCCCACCATGATCGTGTCGAGCATGTTCACGCCGACCGCAACAAGGCTCTGCAGCGCAATGGGCAGAGCCAGAATGATCACTTTCTTGTAAAATGCCGGATCTTTTTGAAACAGTTTCATGTATTTGAAACCTAACCGACGCCTCCTCACCCGCACACGCGCGTGCGCCTGCGGGAGCGTCGCCCCCTTTCTCCTCGCATTCCTGTCCATTGTACAGGAACTTCGCCGCGGAATCGATGGATTTCTCCATAAAAATCCCGCAAAAAACCCCATAAAATGCAACTGGAACCCGCAGCACGGGTTCCGGTCACTCTTATATACACGCAGAGGATGTCAGCACAGTCAATAAACCGCCTCGCGGCACCCCACGCGACGATTATGCCCCAACTTTCCGCAAAAGCAAATGCACCATTCTACTCTTTCCGAGCGGAAAATGATGTCATATCTTATCCTTCGGCTTCGAATCGATGGCTGG
Source organism: uncultured Lachnospiraceae bacterium (assembly GCA_902783725.1). GTDB lineage: Bacteria > Bacillota > Clostridia > Lachnospirales > Lachnospiraceae > ISDg. The sequence continues at coordinate 2,430 of CACZRV010000102.1, forward strand.
TTTCTGTACATGATGTTATAATTTATCCCGAACATTCTCCCCGAAAGGAGGGGTCCCATGGGAACCGACAATTCCGAAAAAACCGGCCGGATCAGAAAAATACTCCGCAGCAGCGCGGCGCCGTGCGTGCTTGCGGTCTTTTTGTCGATCCTTCTGCACGCGGTGTCGCTGCCCGTTGCCACGGTGCAAAACAGCGCGCGGGCCGAATATCAGACCGAAGACGGTCTGCCGTATCTGAGCGAGATGGACTCCTACCTGTACTGCCGGCTCACGGAGGAGCTGGCGGAGGATGGATTTTCCGCGTACACGCTGCGGCATGACCGCGGTGAGGACCCGTACATCTCGGCAAATGCAACCGGCGAAGAGGGCGATGTGGTCATGGGCCTTCCGATCCTCGGCGCCACGATATACAAGCTTCTCTCCCGGATCCCGGGCGTCACGCCCTACGGGGTCATTTTCTGGCTTGCGCCCTTCATCACATCCCTGACAGCAATTCCCGCATATATCTTCGTGAAGCGCCGCACCAACCGCCTCGGCGGCCTTGTGGCGGGCCTGCTGGTGGCCGTCGCGGCGCCCTTCGCCGCCCACACCCACGCCGGCTTCTATGACACCGACCTCGGGTTGTCGCTGCTGCCGTGCACGTTTCTTCTGCTGTTTGCGGAATGCCTGCTCGCGCGGGATCTCCGCCGCCAGATCCTCACCGGTCTCGGCAGCGGTTTTGCCCTCTGCGCCCTCGGTACCTTCTGGCGCGCGTATTACGCGTACTTCTGCGTCGGCGCTGCGGCTGCATTTTGCGCGGTCTTCGCCTGCGGCGTCGCCTGGCTTGCGCAGCGTCTGCGGAAGTCCGAAACGAGAACACAGATTACGCTGATTCCCGCTCTGCGGGGCCTCGGCATCGGCCTTCTTGCGCAGCTTCTTCTCAGTCTGATCATACGCGGGCGCGAGCTCTTCACGGACCTTTCCGGCATCCTGAGCGAAGCCGGCGGATCCCTCGGCCACGGCGACCGCGTCTTCCCGAACGCCGCCCGGTTCGTCGGCGAACTGCAGCCGACTCCTCTGCTCTCCGGGGAGTACAGCTCGGGCACCCTCGGGCGCATCCTTGACGGCTTTGCCGCATACACGGACGGCATCGTCAACGCCCTCGGCGGCTGGACGGTGATCTTCTTCGCCACGGTTGTCATCGGACTGCTCGTCGGCAGGAGCCTGCGCGCCGCCTTTGCGCCCGCGGACAAGGACAACGCCCCTTCCGCGGAAAATCCAACCGGCCTCATCCTGACGACCGCCTTCCTCTTCGTGTGGCTGTTCTGCGGTCTCGTCATCATGAGCACCGGCTCGCGCTTCCTGACCATCCCCGTGCTGCCCATCGGCCTCTTCTGCGGCCTGGGCGCAGGCCGCCTTTCCGCGCGGCTTTCGCAAAGCGGGGACAGCCCCGGAAAGGACCCCTTCCGCAACATTCTTTACATCGCCATGATCGCCGTTTCAGTCATCACCTGTGCCTTCGCGGTGCGTCCGGAATTCGGAACGCCGGCGGCTTCCATCGCCGCTGCCGCGGCGCTGTTCATCGGTCTGCTTCTGTGGAGCTTCCGGCGGGCTGCCGTCATCAATCTGTTTGCATTTTCCCTGGTGCTGTCGCCCTGCATGGCCGCCTTCGGCTACGCGTACTGCGCCGTGCCGGACGGCTCCGACACGCTGGCGGAGATGTGCGAGTGCATCCGCGATAACACTGACGAAGACGCCGTCATCGCATCCTGGTGGGACTACGGCTACTTCTACGAATACGCCGCGCAGCGCCTGACTTTAGGCGACGGCGGCAACTTTAACAGCGAGTGGAACTACTGGCTCGGGCAGGCGCTGATGAGCAACGACGAAGCGCAGGCGAAGGGGATTTTCCGAATGCTGGCCACAGGCGGACTTGACGCCACGCACCTGCTGCGGGACGCCTACGGCCCGGCGGGCGAAGCCGGCAAACCGGCCGATCCCGAGCTGACGTTACCGGACCTGCTGGACCATCCCTACGGCTACGCGACCACCGTTCTTAAGCAGATCGCCGCGCTCTCCCGGGAGGAGGCGCGTGTGCTGCTGACCGACGGCTACGGCCTGTCCGCGGATTTGTGCGACCGCGTCCTCGCGCTCACGCACCCCGAAAATTCCCGGCCGATCTACCTGGTCCTCTCGGACGATATGCTCCGCAAGCTCGGCGCCATCGCGACCTACGGGCTTTGGGAATTCGGCGGTGATCCCACGCTGCCCGGTATCTGGAAAAACATGGCTGCGACAGCCATTGCGCCCGGCACCATCGTCACGATTCCGCTGGACGATTCGGATCACACGGTCCGCGTCACCCGCGACGCAGACGGACATCTTTCGGCAGAATTTTTAAACGGCGCAGGCCGCGTGCTCTCCGCGGAGCTTCGCGTCACGCCGTTGGATTCCGCCGATCAGGACAGTTCGATTACCGGGTTCCGGACCCCGACCGCGGCGTACACCGTTTTCCTTCGCGAGGACAGCCCGTCCGTGTACCGCTGCCTCGTGTGCAGCTCAAGTGCCGCAGAAAGCGTGCTGATCCGCGGCTTTATGACCCGCGGTGAGAATCTCTTCTATCGCAGCACCGTCGAGCTTCCGGGCTCGGACGGAACCACCGAATGGCACGAAGTTTCCGTATGGAATTTAGGGAGATAATCCATGAAAAAAGCAGCCGACATCATCCATGTCACAATCCTGTTCCTGACACTGATCGGGTTAACTTACTACGTCCGCTCAAAAACGGTTAGCGACGACATTTTCGGGGATTTCGACTTTGTCGCGATGCAGATGGTCCTTTACTGCCTCGGCGGCGAATCCCTGCTTTTTGAGAGCATCCGCTGCCTTGTTGTCTTCCGCAACGCCGGTTTCGGCCGGCGGTTGTTACTGCTTTTCACCGCAGTCTGGGGCCTTGCCGCCATCGTCCTGAGTCTGGATTTCATCTTCAGGGGACACTTCTATCACAACCATTTTGCCACCGCGGAGATCGCCCTGGTCATCCTCGGCTGGACAAGCATCCTGGGGGCCTCCGTTCTGACCGCTATACTGCAAAAAAGACGCAAATGACAGGCTCGCCCCCTTCCCGGAACTCTTTCTTGCAATCCCCTTAATTATATAGTATACTGAATTGGTATGTGACCAAATCGCCGATGGGGCGGCGTTTTTGCGTGCAGGCAAGGAATAACAGGACAGGATAGGACGAAAAATGGCGGACTGGAACGAACAGATAAAAAAGCGCAGAACATTTGCGATCATCTCCCACCCGGATGCCGGTAAGACGACGCTCACGGAGAAGTTTTTGCTCTACGGCGGCGCCATCAACCTGGCGGGCTCGGTGAAGGGCCGCAAGGCGGCTCGGCACGCGGTGTCGGACTGGATGGAGATCGAGAAGGAACGAGGCATCAGTGTGACCTCGTCCGTTTTGCAGTTTAACTACGACAACTATTGCATCAACATATTGGACACGCCGGGACACGAGGATTTCTCGGAGGATACGTACCGCACGCTGATGGCGGCGGACTCCGCCGTGATGGTCATCGACGCCAGCAAGGGTGTGGAGCGC
>CACZRV010000103.1 GCA_902783725.1 uncultured Lachnospiraceae bacterium
CCCATGCCGTTCTCGGTCTCGCGGTCGAGCTTGCACTGCGGACGGTTGTCCTCCTCGAAGTAGGTGATGAACTGCTTCGGTGCGCTGGGGAGCTCAAGCTCCTGCGGAAGTCCCTTGAAATTCTTCCATGCCTCGAGAATCTGCTCCTTCGTAGGCTTCTTTTTGAAGTTTACGAACACGGCAGCGGTGTGTCCGTCCGATACCGGAACGCGGATGCACTGCGTCGTGATGATCGGAGAGCTTGCCTTCACGATCTCGCCGTTCTCGATATGACCCCAGATGCGGAGAGGCTCCTGCTCGCTCTTCTCCTCCTCGCCGCCGATGTACGGAATGACGTTGTCGATCATTTCCGGCCAGTCCTTAAAGGTCTTGCCGGCGCCGGAGATTGCCTGGTACGTCGTTGCAACCACAACCGTGGGCTCGAACTCCTTAAGGGCGTGAAGCATGGGCGTGTAGCTCTGGATGGAGCAGTTCGGCTTGCAGGTGATGAAGCCGCGCTTCGTGCCGAGGCGCTTCTTTTGGAACTCGATCACTGCGTAGTGCTGCGGGTTCAACTCCGGCACAACCATCGGAACGTCGGGCGTCCAGCGGTGTGCGCTGTTGTTGGACACAACAGGCGTCTCGGTCTTGGCGTAAGCCTCCTCGATGGCGCGGATCTCGTCCTTCTTCAGATCCACTGCGGAAAATACAAAATCACACGTTGCGGCAACCTTCTCCACCTCGCTTGCGTCGTACACGATCAGATCCTTGACCGCCGCAGGCATGGGCGTGGGCATCTTCCAGCGGTCGCCCACCGCATCCTCGTAACGCTTGCCGGCGCTTCTCGGCGAAGCGGCCACGGTTACGACCTCAAACCAGGGATGGTTTTCCAAAAGAGAGACGAAGCGCTGTCCGACCATGCCGGTGGCACCGATCACGCCGACGCGCAGTTTCTTGTCAAGATTGAATTTTGCCATAAGAACCTCCGATTTCGACGGGATGTCCGATCGTTCCCGTCGCACATTTGTTTTTCTGTCACGGACATTTGTCCGTAATTAGTCGCTATTCTACCCCAAGGAAACAAATAATGCAAGCACTTTTTTTCGAATTTTGCAAAATTTTTCGCGGCCGCGCCGGCGGCGCACCCGGGGGAAAAGAAAGAGCCTGTGCGAAACAGGCTCCTTGTTGTCTTATTCGGTTTTCTCCGGGATCGGCAGTCCGAACATGATCCGGAGTATGTCGAAGGACCGGTCCACGCGCTCCTTCGTGCAGGGGTGGATGCCTACGTACATGCCGGTCACCTGGTAGCCCTCCGGCGTGAGCGTCTTCACAAACTCCGAATTGTCCAGGCGGATGGCGTAGATGTGCTCGGCGCCGTCGCCGTCACCGTGTTCGTTGCGGTAGGCTGCGCGGAGGTAATCCTCCTCCGTAAGCACCGCGCGGATGTCCTCGGGAAGGTCGTCCAGGGAATAGAAAACGCCGTTTTCCGCATACCGCAGGATGTCCTCCCGGGAGGAGAGCAGCAGATCGAGGGTGTTAGCAAAAAGGAACGTGGAGATCGCGGTGTTGTCCGCGGTGCTGTCGGAGCGGTAGTTGTGGTTGATCTGCACCGTCTCCTTCTTTTTGTCAAGCCCGAGCCTGGAGATCAGGTCCTCGTTGTAGTTCTCGATGATCTCCATATCCCAGGGGCAGTCGACGATCGCCATCTGCGCAACCACATCCGGTTTCGGCCGGAAGGTTTGGTAAAGCGCGTATCCGAGCAATGCGGTGACCGCCAGGATAATGCCGACCTTCAGTGCGTAATACTCCCAGAGATAATGAAACTTCTCCTTGCGGGTCATCCCCTCGAGGCGCTCGCGAAGCGGCTTGCGAACTTCCTCGTCGGGCCGCTGATGATAAATCGCAGCGTCGTCGTCCAGCGCTGTCTTCTTATTTTCCAGATTCATTGAAAACCGTTCTGTCCTCCTGCAGTAAACTACCGGTGCATTTTCCGGCTAGTGCAAAATGCTCACGAGCACTTCCGAAACCTCCTTCAGGTTCATGCCGGGCTGGATCGAGGGGTGGTAGAGCACCTCGAACAAGATCCAGTCGAGGGTGGTCGGCTCCTGGACCTCGTTGTAGCCCTGATAGAAGAGACTGTTCGGATATTTATAAGAGTCATTCTGAAGGCCGGTGCACTGCACAAGCTCCTCCCAGATGACCGAATTCCGTTCGTGTTGCGACATCGATGTGCGGATGCCGATGCGGGATTTGATGATGGCCGAGTTCTGGAACCAGCATGTGGCAAATCCGTCCGTGAGGTCGGTGATGTCCGCCGGTGTGATCTCGTTGTACTGATCGTCCGGATAGAAGTACATGCAGACGTTGGCATCGTCTTCACGGGGCACCAGGCTGATGCCCGGGAATCCCTCCGTGCGGTTCATGGCGTTGAAAATGTCATCAAGCACCTGCAGGTCCTTCGACGTCGGCGTGCCGCCGACGTAAAGCTTGACGGGCGAGACCCACTTGTGAACCGCATAGGCGCTGACACCGTATTCCACCCGCATCGCGACCTCGTCGAAGTACTCCAATATGACGGTCGCGCTGTAGCCGTGGCTGTCCACCGTGCTGCTCGAGCCGATTCCGGTGATCCGCGGCGTGGGCGAGAGTTTCTCCGTGGGCGTCCCCGCCCCGGGGGTTGTCGTCGGCTTCTTTGTCGGTGTTTTTGTCAGCGTTCCTGTCGGCGGGGTGACGCCCGGCGACAGCAAAAAGCCCCGCTCGTCCCGGATGCTCGGCGCCTGCACCTCACGCCTCGTGGCGCGCGGCTGCCCGCAGCCGGCCAGCACGACCGCCGTGAGCAGCAACACCGCTGCAATTGTCGCTTGCTTTCGCTTCATCTCATTTTCCCTCTTCTTACGCACAAAACCTCTTCCCGTCCACACAAGTCCATCCCCGCATTCTTACGCCGCCTCCGCGGCGCTCTCCCAGTATATCACATCTGCCGGGGGGATGACAAGGGGAAGAAAAGACTTGCATTTTCCGGGGAAGCAGTGTAAGATGGGGGCGTAAAAATCAAATACGTTCCACTGGAAAAGTGGGGAAGGAGCAAAGATGAAGAAAGCATTTGCTTGCATTCTCCTTTCGGTATTCGCGATGACTGCACTTTGCGCATGCAAAGGCGGTACGAAGAAGCCGGAAGACAACATGAAAGGTGGAGCGGTAGTAGTTGGAATAACACAGGATTTGGACAGTCTTGACCCTCACAAAGCGGTAGCGGCAGGAACCAGAGAAGTCTTGTACAACATTTTC
>CACZRV010000104.1 GCA_902783725.1 uncultured Lachnospiraceae bacterium
CCTACGTACGCCGAAATGTTATTCGAGATCTAACAAATACAGTAAGGAGACATACCAATGATTCAGGCAAGTAACATCACGCTGCGCATCGGCAAGAAGGCGCTGTTTGAGGATGTGAACATCAAATTCACGGAGGGCAACTGCTACGGCATCATCGGTGCGAACGGCGCCGGCAAGTCCACCTTCCTCAAAATCTTAAACGGCCAGCTGGAGCCGACGAAGGGCGATGTTATCATCACGCCCGGACAGAGACTTTCGTTCCTGCAGCAGGACCACTTCAAGTACGATGCATTTAACGTGCTCGATACGGTCATCATGGGCAACAAGCGTCTGTACGATATCATGCAGGAGAAGGATGCCATCTACGCCAAGGAGGATTTCACCGAGGAGGACGGCATCAAGGCCAGCGAGCTCGAGAATGAATTTGCCGAGTTAAACGGCTGGGAGGCGGAGTCCGATGCGGCGACGCTCCTTAACGGCCTGGGCATCGAGACCGACATGCACTACATGCAGATGAGCGAGTTGAACGGCAGCGACAAGGTCAAGGTTCTGCTGGCGCAGGCGCTGTTCGGCAACCCCTACATTCTTCTGCTCGACGAGCCTACGAACCACCTCGACCTGGCAGCGATCCAGTGGCTGGAGGAGTTCCTCATCAACTTTGACAACACGGTGATCGTGGTTTCCCACGACCGTTATTTCTTAAACAAGGTCTGCACACACATCGCGGACATCGACTACTCGAAGATTCAGCTGTACGCCGGAAACTACGACTTCTGGTACGAGTCGAGCCAGTTGATGATCAAGCAGATGAAGGAGGCAAACCGCAAGAAGGAAGAGAAGATCAAGGAGCTGCAGGAGTTCATTCAGCGCTTCTCGGCAAATGCTTCCAAATCCAAGCAGGCGACGTCCCGCAAGCGCGCTCTCGAGAAGATCGAGCTCGACGATATCCGGCCGTCGTCCCGCAAGTATCCCTACATTGACTTCCGTCCGAACCGCGAGATCGGAAACGAGGTTCTCACGGTTTCCCACATTTCCAAGACCATTGACGGTGTGAAGGTTCTCGATGACATTTCCTTCGTGCTCGGCCGTGAGGACAAGGTTGCATTTGTCGGTTCGAACACCATGGCAAGCACCGTTCTGTTCAAGATCCTGGCGGGAGAGATGGAGCCGGATTCCGGCGAGTACAAGTGGGGAATCACCACGACGCAGGCGTATTTTCCGAAGGACAACACGGAGCTCTTCAAGGGCAGCGAGGCGATCGTTGATTTCCTGATGCCGTTCTCGCCCGAGAAGGATGTGACGTATGTCCGCGGATTCCTGGGACGTATGCTCTTCGCGGGAGATGACGGCGTGAAGCCCGTCAACGTACTCTCCGGCGGCGAGCGCGTGCGCGTGCTTTTGTCGAAAATGATGATCATGGGCGCGAATGTATTGATCCTCGACGAGCCCACGAACCATTTGGATATGGAGTCGATCACGGCTCTCAACAACGGCTTGATGAAGTTCTCCGGCGTGGCGCTGTTCACGTCGCAGGATCACCAGTTCATTCAGACCGTCGGCAACCGGATCATGGAGATCCTGCCGGACGGCTCGTTGATCGACAAGGTGACCACGTACGACGAGTACCTCGAGAGCGACGAGATGGCCGTGAAGCGTCAGAAGCTTGTCGTCAATGCGGAGGAGGACGACTAAACAAGGCGGGGTGATACGATGAGGGTGATTAGCGAAAACACCGTCGATTGGAAAATGGGTGCGCCGGAGCCGTTAGGAGCAACCGCGGCCGGGGCATTTGTGAATTTTGCGGTCTCGGTGCCCGGGGCATCCGAGGTCACTCTTTTGGTGTACCGCGGAGGGGCAGCGGAGCCGGAGTACGTCGTTGTCATGGAGGCGGCGGACCGGTACGGCTCTGTCTTCAGTGTCAGCTTGAAGCTTCCGGCGGAGACGCCAGAGGGCGGCTGGCAGTATGAGTACGAGACGAAGGGCGAGCGGTTTACGGACCCCTACGCCCGTCTTGTGGCGGGTCGTGAGCGCTTCGGAAAGCGCCTGACGGCAGCGGCCTCGCGGCTTGTCCGCGGCGTGGTCAGAACCCAGACCTATCGCTGGAACGGCGAGGAGCGGCCGCACATTCCCATGAGCGATCTGATCCTTTACAAGTTGCATGTGCGCGGCTTTACGAAGGAACTTAAGACAGCCACCGCAGGCACCTACGCAGGTCTTGCGGGCAAGGCGGAGTATCTTGCGAATCTCGGCGTCAACGCGGTTTTGCTGATGCCGTTTGCGGAATATAACGAATGTTTCACGGAGGGCGACCGGACCGAGGGCGTTCCCACATTTTCCAGCACGCGATTTTACCACGGCAGCATGCCTCGCATCCCCGAGGAGATCTCCGAGGCGGTGCGGGAGCACAAGGTAAACTACTGGGGCTATGCCAAGCACTATTTTCTGTTCGCACCGAAGGCGTCCTATGCGCATGTGCCCGGAGCGGCGGATACGGAGCTTCGCCAGACTGTGAAGAAACTCCACAATGCGGGCATCGAGGTGCTTGCGGAGATGATGATCCCCGCGGACACGAACCGGAGCCTCGTTCTGGATGCTCTGCGGTTCTGGGTGCGCGAGTACCACCTGGACGGTTTCCGGATCATCGGAGCGCAGGTGGACACGGCGATGCTTGCGGCGGACCCGTACCTTGCGGACGTCAAATTCCTCTGCGACGGCTGGGACACGGGAGCGGTCTACCGCATGACCGCAGAGCCGGAGACCCCGCTTTTGGCGGAGTACAACGATGGTTTCCTGGTGGACGCGCGGAAGTTCTTAAAGGGCGATGAGGGGATGACGAGAGCATTTGCCGGGCGGGCTTCGAAAAATGCAGCCAACCTGGGCGTCATCAATTACATCACCGACAACAACGGCTTTACCCTCGCGGACCTGTACATGTACGACGTCAAGCACAACGACGCCAACGGCGAGCGCGGTCGCGACGGAAGCGATTATAACTACAGCTGGAACTGCGGCGCGGAAGGGCCGGACAAGAGAAAGAAGATCCGCGACCTGCGGCTTCGGATGCGGAAAAATGCCATCCTTGCGATGCTTCTTTCCCAGGGCGTTCCGATGCTTTTATCGGGCGATGAGTTCGGCAATTCCCAGAGCGGCAACAACAATGCCTACAATCAGGATAATCCCACTGGTTGGGTGAATTGGTCGCAGGCGAAGAAGCAGACGGAATTCACCGAGTTTGTGCGCGCGGCTATTGCGCTTCGTAAGGCACATCCGGCGCTGCACAATCCGATCCCTCTGCGGGGGACGGACTATCTGGCCAGCGGCGCACCGGACGTTTCGGTTCACGGCCGCGATGCCTGGAGGCCGGACGACGGCCCGTACAACCGGTGCCTCGGAATCCTGCTGAGCGGGGATTTTGCGAAGGTCGGTCGCGACGGGCGCGATGACTCGTTCTATCTGGTGTTCAATATGTACTGGGAGGAGCAGACCTTTGCAATTCCCGTTTTGCCCGGTCGGGATGCGTTCCGGATCGCGCTCGCAAGCGATGCTTCGCTGGCGGCGGGGACCATCACCGGGGATACGCTGGCGGTTCCGCCCCGGACGGTGGCGGTGCTCCAGAGCGTGGCAATCCCGAAGGCGGAGCGCCGCGGTAAGAAAACTGTTAGGGGGACGAAAGAGTGACTTCGTTTCGACTGAAGATTTTGCTGTTGATCACGATGACCGTGGACCATGTGGCGGTGGTGTTCCTTGCGCCGGAAAACCCGTGGTATGAGTGGCTTCGGATCATCGGAAGACCGGCGATGCCCATCGCGTGTTTCCTGCTGGCGGAGGGCTTTTTAAAGACCGCCTCCCGCGGAAAATACACCCTGCGACTGTTCTTAACCGCCCTCATCGGCGAGCTGTTCTGGATCTTTCTGTGGCTGCAGCAGTCCATCGCGGCGCAGAAGGCCGTGGACGCTGCGTATGCGGCGGCCGGCGGCGACGCGACCTGGGGAACGGAGGGCATCAACCGTTGGGCGGAATCCCTGGATGCCGCCACGAAGGCAAGCTTTACCGCAGGCCGGGTGGCTCCCTTGAACGTGCTGTTTACGCTGACGGTCTGCCTTGTCATGCTGACGGTCATGGACAAGCTGCAGAAGCGCTACGGTGATATGCTGCCGCAGCAGGTTGTCAAGAATCTGGGCTATATGCTCTGCATGTGCGCGGTTGTCATCTGCGCAGTGGTCGTCTGCCTGATCGCGCAGATGGATTATGCGGTTGTCGGACCCTTTGCGGTGGCGGCATGTTTCATTTTCCGCGAGGAGCGGAAGACCATGATGGTCACCCTTGCCATTGCCGGCGTTTTGGCGGGAATCGGCTCGCTGGTGTACATCGTTGCATGGATGATCGCGCTTCCCGTTTTGTACAGCTACAACGGCAAACTCGGGTACGAGAAGGGCACGCGTCCGTGGGTTCGCACGCTGTTCTATGTTTACTATCCGCTGCACCTGGCAATTCTCGTGGAGTCGCGGTATTTTGATGTGATCTTCGGTTCCTTCTCGCTGTTTAAGAAGTGATCCGGACGGTTCGGAGGTCCCATGACACAGTGGTATCTTGCGCCGATGGAGGAAGTCACCGGCTACCTCTTCCGGCAGATTCTGCAAAAGCATTTCGGCGGGGTGGATAAGTTCTTCACCCCGTTTCTTTCGCCTGTGACGGGGTGCGCCTTCAAGACGCGCCAGGGGCGGGAGGTTGACCCTTCCCACAACGCCGGCCTTCCGGTGGTACCGCAGGTTTTAACCGACGATCCCGACGCCGCGGTTGCCATGTTCCGGCTGCTGGCGGACCTGGGCTACACGGAGGTGAACCTCAACTTCGGATGTCCCTCGGGGACGGTTGTGAAGAAAAACCGCGGCAGCGGATTTCTGCGGGACACGGGCGTGATGGAGCGCTTCTTTGACCGGATGTTTGCGTCGGAGCTGCCGATGCCCGTGTCGGTCAAGACGAGGCTCGGCTTTGCCGACGCAGCGGAGGAGTGGCCGAAAATCCTGGACATCTACAACCGCTATCCGATCTCGGAGCTCATCGTGCACGCGAGAGTGCGGGAGCAGTGGTACGAGGGGACGCCGGATCTGGAGGCATTTGCCTACGCTTATGAAAACAGCAGGATCCCGCTTTGCTACAACGGGGACGTTAAGAGTGCGAAGGAGGCCCGGCGTCTTACGGAGCGCTTCCCGGATCTTAAGGCCGTGATGATCGGCCGCGGGGCGGTGACGGACCCCGGTATCTTCCGGGAGCTCGCGGGCGGCGCGCCCATGAGCGCGAAGGAACTTCGGGAGTTTCACGACGACCTGTACGCCGCCTATGTCGCGTTGTGGGGCAGCAAGGACACGCTCTTTAAGATGAAAGAGGTCTGGGGGTATCTGGGGGACCGGTTCCCCGACGCCGCAAAGTCGAAAAAACGCATTCACAAATGCCGCACGTCGGAGGAGTATCTGGCAGCGGTTTCGGAACTTCTGGGATGAATACAGAGAAACTGTTAGCACTCTTACAAAATGAGTGCTAATTTTTTATTGACAAGCATTTTCTGACGGAGTATACTGGTGGTTGCAGGGAGGGCGCAGCAGCAAAAGCGGCCGTCCCACAGGATGAAAAAACAAAGGGTCCGCGCCCGGCGCGGGCGATCACGGAGGTGTTATTATGGCTAAGGAACAGGGCAATCTGTCCATCAATTCGGAGAATATATTCCCCATCATAAAGAAGTGGCTCTACTCGGATCATGACATTTTCCTTCGCGAGCTTGTCTCCAACGGCTGCGACGCCATCACGAAACTGAAGAAGCTGGCGCTGATCGGCGAGGCGGAGATCGCGGATGACAACGAGTGGAAGATCATCGTAAGAAGCAATCCCGAGGAGAAGACGCTCACGGTCATCGACAACGGTATCGGTATGACCGCGGCGGAAGTGAAGGAGTACATCAACCAGATCGCATTTTCCGGTGCGACCGATTTCCTCGCAAAATACAAGGACAAGGCCAACGAGGACCAGATCATCGGTCACTTCGGCCTCGGCTTCTACAGTGCGTTCATGGTGGCCCACAAGGTAACCATCGATACGCTCTCCTACAAGGACGGCGAGAAGGCCGTGCACTGGGAGTCCGAGGAGGGTATGAACTATGAGATGAGCGATTCGGACCGCACGGAGCGCGGCACCGAGATCACGCTGTATTTAAACGACGACAGTTACGAGTTCTCC
>CACZRV010000105.1 GCA_902783725.1 uncultured Lachnospiraceae bacterium
GGCGCAGGCCCGAGATTCATTTCGGAGGTAATCAATGGAACCGATTCACAGCATTGACGCGGAGGACGATCCTTTCGCATACCGTTATGACACGCAGCTTCTGATCGACCGCAGGGACGAGGATCTCGACGAGGACGAGATCGCGGACTACATCACCACGCATTTTGAGGGAAATTCCCTGATCGCGGTGGGCGATGAGGACATGGTGAAGATTCATTTTCACACCAATGAGCCCTGGAAGATCTTAGAGTATTGCGCTACCGTCGGCGAGATCTACGATATCGTCGTGGAGGACATGATCCGGCAGACCAACGGGCTGCACGGTTAACGGACCGGCCCCCGTGCAGGGGACGGTAACCGCGCTGCGGTGCGGCAGCAGCGTCGCCACAGCGGCGCAAAACGGCAGAAATGTATGATATTTGACACACACGCACATTATGATGATGAATGGTTTGACGAGGACCGGGAAGCATTGCTTCGCGGTCTTTCCTCGCGTGGGGTCGGAACGGTGATCAATGTGGGAGCCTCGATGCGCGGCTCCCGGGCATCGGTTGCATTGTCGGAACAGTATCCCTTCGTCTATGCAAGCGTCGGCGTCCATCCGGACGATGCGCCGCAGATGACGGAGAACGATATCGCGGAGCTTGAGACACTCGCAGGAGCGCCGAAGGTGGTTGCCGTGGGCGAGATCGGCCTGGATTACGGCCATGAGGATGAGCTCACCGCGGAAGAGCGCGACCGGCAGCGGGCGGCGCAGGCGTACTGGTTCCGCAGACAGCTGGCGCTGGCGGCGGAAACTTCACTCCCGGTTATCATCCACTCCCGCGGCGCGGAGGGCGACACCCTTGCGATCATGCGCGAGTACGCGGAGAGTTTTCAGGGGACCGGGGAAAATGCAAAGAGGGCATTTTCCGGCGGCATCATCCACTGTTTCAGCGGCTCGCCCGAGACGGCGGCGGAGTACCGCAGGCTCGGTTTTCACATTGGAGTCGGCGGCGTGATCACGTTTAAGAATGCGAGACGCCTTCCGGACGTTGTGGCGGAGGCGCCCCTGTCGCAGATCGTGCTGGAGACCGACGCGCCGTACATGGCGCCCGTACCGTTCCGCGGAAAGCGAAACGACTCCGGGTATCTTCCGTACGTGGTGGCGAAGATCGCGGAGATCAAGGGGATTTCGGAGGAGGAGGTCATTGCCGTGACAACGGCAAATGCACGCTCGCTCTTCGGTATTCGTGGGGAGAAAGACGCGTAAGGAGTATTTTGATGAAGGAGAAACAAAAACGGATCGGCTTGTACTGGCGGATCCTGGGCATTGTCGGAGGCATTCTCCTGGTATTTTTCGTACTGGGATTCGTTACGCCCTTCGGAAATTTTTATGCGGAGCACGTGTATCCGAAGCTCTACGAGGTCGTGGGGCGGTTTGCGGACATTTTCCCCTTCTCTCTGGGTGAGCTTTTGATGTATACGGCCGCGGTGTACGGGGCGGTCACGGCGGTGCTCGGGATCATCGCGGGAATCCGCTTTCTGCGGAGGAAGCTCGGCAAGCGCGCCGGCGCGACAAGATTCGGAGGATTTCTCTGCGGCTATATGAAAGTGTTTCTGGCGCTTCTTGTCGCGGGGCTGTGGCTCTACGTGTTCCACTGGTGGATCCCGTACCACGACTATGTGCTCGGCACGAAGGAGCACCGCAGGGAGTTCACGCTGGAGGAGATCCAGACCGCGCGAAACGCTATCGTCACCCGCATGAACGAGGCGGTGGGGAAGCTTCCGCGGGATGCGAAGGGCAGCATCATCTATCCCGATGAGGAGACGATGTTTCGGACGATGGTGACGGCGATGCAGAGCCTGTCGGAGGAGTATCCCCGGCTGGGCGGCTTCTACGGACGTCCGAAGACCGCCTGGTGTTCGGATGTGCTGGAGTGGATGGGCATCGGCGGCTTCACGTACCCCTACGTGATGGAGGCGACGTACAACAAGTACACCTCGAAGCTGTTCTGGTACGACCTGCTGACCCACGAGTCGGCCCACAGCAAGGGCTACTATAAGGAAAATGAGGCAAACTTCATCGGATTTATTTCCTGCTACCGCTCCGACGACCCGATCATGGTCGTGAGCGGGTGCCTGGGAATCTTCGGAATGATGGATGATTACTACTACGGAGCGCTGCTGCAGAAGTACGGCGGAAACGAGCAGGCGGCGGCCGAGGAGTATTTTTTGCAGCCCCAGCCGCTCCCCGTCGTGTACGAGGACGCGAAGGAGGCGCAGGAGGTCGTGGATGAGCAGTATGCCGCGGACGACCATCCGTTAGAGGAGTATAAGGAGACGGCGGAGGATGTTGCCGAGACCGGCTGGGACACGCAGTCGACGCTGATCGAGGGCAACGGCTATGACGATGCCGTTTATCTGGTTACGGAGTATTTTGCGAACCTCAGTGCCGGAAAATGAGCGAGGGAGGAAACGATGGCGTATTTGAGTGACCCGAAGGAGACGATCGCGGTACTGCAGCGGTATCATTTTTCGTTTCAGAAGAAGTTCGGGCAGAACTTTCTGATCGACGGACATGTCCTGTCGAAGATCGTCGACGCCGCCGGGGTGACGGCGGAGGACGTTGTGCTGGAGATCGGCCCGGGCATCGGAACGATGACCCAGGTGCTGTGCGAGAGCGCAAAGGAAGTCGTCGCGGTGGAGATCGACAAAAATCTCATTCCGATCCTCACGGAGGATACCTGCAAGGACTACGACAACCTCACGGTGATCAACGAGGATGTCTTAAAGCTCGACATCGGCGCGGTAGCGCGGGAGCACGGCGGGAAACCCCTGAAGGTGGTTGCGAACCTCCCGTATTACATCACGACGCCGATCATCATGGGCCTTCTGGAGGGCGGTGCGCCCGTTGACAACATCACGGTCATGGTGCAGAAGGAGGTTGCGGAGCGCATGCAGGCGGTGCCGGGCAGCAAGGACTACGGCGCCCTGTCTTTGGCGGTGCAGTACTACGCGGAAGCGTACATCGCGGCGTTTGTGCCGCAGAACTGCTTCATGCCGCGCCCGAACGTGGGCTCGGCCGTCATCCGGCTGACGCTTCGGGACAAGCCGCCGGTGTCGGTGAAGAGCACGGAGATGCTCTTTGCGGTGATCCGCGCGGCGTTTGCGCAGCGGCGGAAGACCCTCTCCAACGGACTTGGGAACAGCCCCGAGGTTCCGTGCACGAAGGAGGAGGCGATTGCCGTCTTGACGGGACTCGGCCTTCCGGAAAATGTGCGGGGCGAAACCCTCACCCTCGCGCAGTTCGCGCAGATCGCGGACGCCATGGCGTAACGGGGCGCTAAGGCGCGATCGCATCTGATGATGCGGCGGGACCCAAAGGCACCACGGAGCACGGAAAAGTATACGAATCCCCGCGGATCGGCGCAGCGTTTCTGTGCAAAATGCGCGAATTTGAAAAAAAGGTTGCATTTTTCGAAGGTTTGGGGTAGAATGTCAACACAGGGATGGTAAATCCTATTTCCTTATCGGACAATATAAAGTAGTTTTACAGGGAGGAAAGAAAGCAATGAAAAAATGGCTGGCAATGATTCTTGTGCTTTGTATGACCGTTGTTTTGCTGGCGGGTTGCGGTGACAAGGACGACGACAAGAAGAAAAAGAACAAGACTTCCATTACCAAGGGCGATATGTTCGACATGCTCGAGGCAATGGGTAACACAACGACCGGCGAGATCAAGATGAACTTCAACGCCGACGGTGCCAACGATAACGGTACTGTAAGCGGAAGCATCAATCTCAAGACCGATACCGAGAAGAACGCATGCAGCTTCAGCTTGAACGCTGACGTGGACATCGCGGGCAAGAAGATGAACATCTCGCTTACCGACGCCATCGTGATGGCAGACGGTAACCTTTATGTGAACCTTCCCGAGGTTGCCAAGGCACTCGGCGGAATCGAGCCTTCGCTCAAGGATATGGTTGACACCTCGAAGCTCGGCTGGTTCAAGCTTCCTCTTCCGGATGACATGCCGAAGGTTGACACTGCGTTCCAGAAGAAGCTGGTTGACACCTTCGTAGGCCTCTTCGAGAACATGACCAAGAACGCCGAGATGAAGGGCGAGGACGGCGATTACACCGCGAAGTTCGCTTCCAAGGACGCTTACGTTCAGGTGATCACCGCCATCAGCGGTTTTGTAAAGAACGACCTGAAGGGTCTGATGAACGACTCCCTCACGAAGGCGACGTCGATGGACATCGATCTGAACAAGTATGTTGAGAAGCTCATCTCCGAGTACAAGAACGACCTTCTTGAGGTCGGTAAGGACTACGGTCTCGACGAGAACACTCTGAACGCGTACATCGACCAGATCAAGGGTCAGGACCTCAATAAGATGCTCGACGAGGCAAAGGCACAGGGCAAGGAAATGTCCGGCCAGATGATCACGGACGAGCAGATCGACGAGCTCGTGAAGCAGCTCGATGCCACTGCAGAGAAACTGAAGAACTCCGATCAGGAGATCCCGGTTGACTGCAAGGCTCGCGTTTATACTACCGATGATTCCTACAAGGCTGAGATTGAGGCTGTAGGCAAGAAGGAAGGCACCGGCAAGATCACCATCAGCATGGAAGTTATCCCGGGTGCTCCTTCGATCAAGGCTCCCAGCGATGATGTAATGTCTCTCAAGTCCATTGCGGATATCGCAGCTCCTCTGATGGGCGGCGTTACCCCGGCCAAGCCTACTCCTACCGAGAAGCCCGCAGACCCGACTCCTACCGAGAAGCCGGCGGATCCTACTCCTACCGAGGCACCTGCAGACCCGACTCCTACCGAGGCACCTGCAGATCCTACTCCTACCGAGGCTCCGATTGCGGACGCTACCACCTCCTACAAGGACGGCAAGGTTACGATCGCCATGGGCAACGGCGGCGTTCTGACGTTCGACATGCCCGGCAACTACACGCAGGCTACGGCAGGTACCGACAGCCTCGTAGTTCTGGACGGAACTACCGGAACCAGCATCATGACCTTTGACTACTCGATGTACTCCGAGGATCTGATCATCTCGGGATACAAGGCTTACGGCGAGGTGACGAAGGTCGGCGACTGGTACACCGTTGATGTCGGCCAGGGCCGCGCAGCGATCCAGGTTATCAAGGGTCAGCTTCTTCAGATCATGACAGCCGGCGACATGGACTATCTCAAGTCGATGATCGGCACGATCTCGAACATCCAGATGAAGTAATATAGTTTTTTAGCCATCAAAAGGCTGTTGCAGGGCCGGCGGAATGCCGGCCCTGTTTTTCATTTTCCGGGGATGTTGCGATTTCCTCTTGCTTGTTGCAAAAAAAAGGCGTAAGATAGCAGGTGACGGATGATTCGGACGCGAAGTCGGATGCGGCTTCCCCGAAGGTTGCAGGCGCAGAGGCGCCTCCCCGAAGGTTGAGGCTGCACGGTCATCGAGCTCGTCGCGGAATTCCCGCGCCTATGTTCGTTCGTTTCGCTTGTTTCGCAGGACGCGAAGCACGCATTGCTCCCACAATGCGGGAACGGATGATTTCGGGCGCCGAGGGACCGACTGATGCTCTGGCTGCGATTCCCTGCGCGGATTAGGGCGCGCAAAGTCGTGTATCTTGGTTCGGAGACTCCGATCATGGGCAGAGTATGCCCGGAAATGGGAGGTTTTTTTCGCATGGAAAAAAACAATGAGCGGGCTATGAACCGCACAAAACGTAACATGCGGACGAAGCGGAACCTAATCCGCATCAAGGACTATGCACCACAGGGGGTGGTTGCATTTTGCGTCCTGGCCGCATTGCTGATTCTGTTCTTTGTTCTTTTGAAACTGCCGCTGCTCGGAAAATTCATCAAAAACGTGACCCGGGCGCTGGCGCCGGCGATCGCCGGTTTCATCTTCGCGTTCATCATGTCTCCGCTGGTGCGCATGCTGGAGACGCGGATGGTACGCTTCTCCTGCTCGCGTAAGGCGGCGGCACCGGAGGATGAAGTGTGGATGACGAAGGTCCGGAAGCGCGCGCGCCGATGGAGCATTCTCATCACGCTTACGGTGCTGCTGGCAGTCATCACGCTTCTGCTGGTCGCGATCATTCCCGAGCTTGTAAAGAGTTTGAAGGATCTTGCCGTCAACATGGCGGACTATCTGCGTCAGCTTCAGGACATCATCAACACGTACTTAAAACACAATCCGCGCGTGGCGAATCTTCTCAATCCGCTGGTGGAAAAATTCTCCAACACGGACGAGGTGGCGCGCCGCATCACGAAGTTCTTAAACCTCGAGATGGCGGGCAACACCGTGAGCTTCGTGTGGGCGAGCGCGCGTACCATCGTGCGCATCCTCTACGTGTGGCTGGTGGGAACCATCGTGAGCGTGTACCTGCTTGCCAGCAAGGAGTACTACATCGGCTTGTGCAAGAAGCTGTTCTTCGCGGTCTTCCCCAAGCGCACTTCGAAAAATGCGATCCAGACGCTGCATAAGGCAAACATCATCTACTCCGCGGCAATCCTCGGAAAGCTTGTGGACTCGATGATCATCGGTCTTTTGTGCTTCATCGGAACGTCGATCCTGGGAATCTGGTTCAAGGCCATCGGCGAGTACAAGGTTTTAGTCAGCGTGATCGTAGGCGTGACGAACGTTATCCCGTTCTTCGGCCCGTTCCTGGGAGGCATTCCGTGTGCGATCCTCATTTTCGCCATGAGACCTTTGGACGGTCTGATCTTCGGTCTGTTCATCGTTGCGCTGCAGCAGTTCGACGGAAACTTCCTCGATCCGCACATCGTCGGCAAGAAAGTGGGCCTTCGCCCGCTGTACGTGCTGTGTGCATGTATGCTCGGCGGCGGATTGTTCGGCATCCCCGGACTGATCGTGGCGACACCTACGTGCGCATTGGTTTACTATCTCACGAAATCGTACCTTGAGGTCCGTCTGGAGAGCAAGAACCTGCCCACCGAGACCAGCGAGTATGTGACGCACCCCAGCGCCGTGATCGCCAACCGCGCGCTGAGCGTCGATCTGGTGACGGAGCGGCTGGTTGCGGAGTCCGACGCACTCGACGCCGCGCAGGCCGAGGAGATCGCCAAGGCCGAGGCGAGCGAGCAGTCGGGCGCGGTGCGCAGAAGACGCAGACGCCATCGCTCCGGCGGACTGGCATCCTACTTAAACGGCGAGAGTGTGATGGATGAGGAGGGCTCCGATGAGCTCGATCTCTCCGCATACGATGATCTGGAGTCCGGCGTCGAACGGGAGAAGCGCCTCGAGCGGGAGTGGCTGATGTCCGGCGGCGAGGAGGACCTGAATGACAACGGTATCGCCGACGAGCGCGAGCGCATCCACGAGGAGCGCAGCGCAGGCGCGAAAAATGCGAAGAAGAGCATTTTCCGACGCATGATCGAGGAGGCGGAGGAGGACTGGGATGAGCTCGGAAACCGGCCGCTGCCGGGGTCTTCCGCAAAGACGGAGGAGCCGTCCGGGGAGTCTGAAATGCCCGATGCGGTGCAGCCTTCGGTAAACGTGAATGACACCGATACGAATGTCGAAGATTTCGACAAATAAGCCGTTTCTTTCGTGCAATATTGCCTTGACTTTCCGAGGCGAAAAAGACTATAATCAATGCATAGTTGCAAGTGCAAAATCATTGAATTTTGCGAATCCCATACAACAAAAGGAGCTATGTTATGAAGAAGATCATTATGCTCGTTCTTTGTGCGGTTGCCGTGCTTTCGCTGGCTGCCTGCGGCAAGAAGGACGAGGCAAAGGGCATCAAGATCGGTTTGATCTGTCTGCATGATGAGAACTCGACCTACGACAAGAACTTCATCGACGCGATGAAGGAGATGCAGAAGGAACTCGGACTTTCCGACGACCAGATCATCATCAAGACCAACATCGACGAGACCAACGCTTGCTATGAGGCATGCAAGGACCTTGTTGACCACGATTGCAACATCATTTTCGCAGACTCGTTCGGACATGAGGATTTCATGATCCAGGCTGCGAAGGAGTTCAAGGATGTTCAGTTCTGCCATGCGACCGGTACGAAGGCGCATACGGAGAACCTCTCCAACTATCACAATGCATTTGCCAACATCTACGAGGGCAGATATGCAGCCGGCGTTGCTGCAGGTCTCAAGCTCAACCAGATGATCGAGGAAGGCAAGATTACGGCGGATCAGGCTGTTATGGGTTATGTCGGCGCATTCACGTACGCCGAGGTTATCTCCGGCTACACCTCGTTCTATCTCGGAGCGAAGTCGGTTTGCCCGTCCGTAACCATGAAGGTTCAGTTTACCGGTTCCTGGTATGATGAGACCGGCGAGAAGGAAGCTGCAAACGCGCTCCTCAAGAAGGGCTGCGTATTGATCAGCCAGCATGCGGACTCCATGGGAGCTCCCACGGCTTGCGAGACAGCAGGTGTTCCGAACGTTTCCTACAACGGAAGCACCGTGAGCGCTTGCCCGAACACCTTCATCGTTTCGTCCCGTATCAACTGGTCGAAGTACTATGCATTCGTTGTTAACTCCGTGAAGGAAGGCAAGGCGATTCCTGCCGACTGGACCGGCGGTTTCTCGGAAGGCTCCGTAGAGCTCTCCGCGATCAACGACAAGGCAGCCGCTCCGGGAACGAAGGAGAAGGTTGACGCTGTTGTTGCTGACCTCAAGGCCGGCAAGATCAAGGTTTTCGCTACCGATACGTTCACCGTTAACGGTGCGAAGCTGGATTCCTACAAGGCAGACATCGATACCGATAAGGACTACACGCCGGATACCGAAGTGATCGCTGACGGTTACTTCCATGAGTCCGAGAAGCGCAGTGCTCCTGCATTTGATCTTCGTATCGACGGCATCGAGCTTTTGAACGAGAAGTACTAATTCATACGAATCAAGTAACTACAGGTGAGTGATCATTCCTTCGGCGGGGCCGTTTGCGCCCCGCTGAAGTGGTTTTGGAGGAAGTCCGTGAGTAAGACTACCGTACCGGCAATCGAGCTGCGCGGCGTCACAAAGACGTTCGGCAGTGTGGTCGCCAATGATAATGTCAGCCTGACGGTGGAGCGAGGGGAGATCCTTTCCATCCTCGGCGAGAACGGCAGCGGCAAGACGACGTTGATGAACATGATCGCGGGAATTTATTTTCCGGACAGCGGTCAGATTTTGGTGAACGGGGAGCAGGTGTCCATCGGCTCTCCGCGCGATGCATTTGCCCATGGGATCGGCATGATCCACCAGCACTTCAAACTGGTGGATGTATTTACCGCGACGGAAAATATCGTCCTCGGCTTGAAGGACGATGGCCGCTTCGACATCGAGGCGTACGAGGAGCGTGTGGCGGAGATCAGTGAGCACTACGGCTTTGAGATCGATCCGCATAAGAAGATTTACGACATGTCCGTCTCGGAGAAACAGACCGTGGAGATCATCAAGGTTCTGTACCGCGGCGCGGACATTCTGATCCTTGACGAGCCCACGGCCGTGTTGACGCCCCAGGAGACGGAGAAGCTCTTCGCCGTTCTGCGGCGCATGCGCGACGCCGGAAAATCGATCATTATCATCACGCACAAGCTCAACGAGGTTATGGCGTTGTCCCAGAAGGTTGCGGTATTGTGCAAGGGCCGCTATGTGGGCACGGTAGAGACCGCGAAGACGAGCATTGCGGAACTCACGGAGATGATGGTCGGCAAGAAGATCAGCTTAAACATCAACCGCAGCGAAGTGAAGAATCCCGTGGACCGACTGACGGTCAGCGGCCTTCGGGTGAAAAACCGCGAGGGTGCGGACGTTCTTAAGAACATCAACTTCACGGTTCGCGGCGGTGAGATCTTAGGTATCGCCGGTATCGCCGGCAGCGGCCAGAGAGAGCTTCTGGAGGCCATTGCGGGCCTTCAGCATGTGAATTCGGGAAGCATCTCCTACAACAACCCGAACACGGGGACGACGGAGGAACTCATCGGCAAGGATCCGATGCAGATCCGCAACATGGGAGTGCGGCTTTCCTTCGTGCCCGAGGACCGTCTCGGCATGGGTCTTGTGGGCAACATGGACATCATCGACAACATGATGCTCCGCAGCTACCGCAAGGGCTCCGGCATGCTTCTGAATCGGAACGACCCGCGAGCGCTGGCGGAGGAGATCATCAACGACCTCGAGGTCGTGACGCCGAACGCCAAGACGCCGGTGCGGCGCCTCTCCGGCGGCAACGTCCAGAAGGTGCTGGTGGGCCGCGAGATTGCTTCGGCACCCGCGGTTTTGATGGCGGCGTATCCGGTGCGTGGATTGGATATCAACTCCTCGTTCACCATCTATAATCTTTTGAATGAACAAAAGGAGCGCGGCACCGCCGTCATCTTCGTCGGCGAGGATCTCGACGTGTTGCTGGCTCTCTGCGACCGTATCCTCGTCATCGGTTCCGGTGAGGTGACCGCCCTCGTGGACGCCACGAAGGCGACCAAGGAGGAGATCGGTCTTGCCATGACGCACGGTGCGCATCACGATGCGTACGGCGATGCGTCGAACGCTGCGGACGGTGAAGGCGCTGCGGATGCAGCCGCATCTGCGGAATCGGCGGCGGCAGGCGAGGGAACGGCGGATGCCGGGGAAGCCGGCGCGGCGGTTGCGGCAGCGAAGGCTGCGGAGACCGTAGAGGAGACGGCAGCAGAGATGCCTGCCCTTCACACGGTTCGCGAGCCCCTTGTGCATGTCGTCAAGAAGGACGCCCTTGTCTGGTGGAAAACCTGGCTGATCCGGTTTGCCGCGGTGGGCATCGGAATCCTTTTGTGCGGCCTTCTGGCAATCGTCATCGGCAAATCCCCGATGGAACTTTACGAGACGATGATCGACGGCGCGCTCGGAACGGAGAACCGGATCTGGGCGATGCTGCAGGAGGCAGCGCTTTTGCTTGGTATCGCCGTTGCCCTGACGCCCGCATTTAAGATGCGGTTCTGGAACATCGGCGGCGAGGGCCAGGTATTGATCGGCGGCTTTGCTTCGGCGGCCTGCATGATCCTAATCGGCGACAAGGTTCCGACCGTTCTGCTGATCCTGGTGATGGTTGTGGTCAGTGTGGCGGCAGGCGCGCTGTGGGCCGTGATTCCTGCATTTTTCAAGGCGCGGTTCAACACCAACGAGACGTTGTTCACGCTGATGATGAACTACATCGCCATGCAGATCGTATCCTACTTTGTGTACGTCTGGTCGGTGCCCAAGGGCTCCGGACACATCGGTGTCATCAATATCGACACCCACGCCGGATGGCTTCCGAAGGTCGGCGGCTATGATTATCTTCTGAATGTTGTGATCGTTTTGGTGCTTACCGGCGTTATATACGTGTACCTGCGGTTCGCAAAGCACGGCTATGAGCTTACGGTGGTCGGAGAGAGTGAGAACACGGCGCGCTACATCGGCGTAAACGTGCGCAGAGTCATCCTCCGCACCATGATCCTCTCCGGCGCGATCTGCGGTATCATGGGCTTTTTGATCGTCAGCGGAACGGACCACACGGTGGCAAGCAATTCCGTGCGAAACCGCGGCTTCACCGCCATCATGGTTTCGTGGCTGGCACACTTCAACCCCCTGTACATGATCGTGACGTCACTGCTGATCGCGTTCATGACACGAGGCGCGAAGGAGATGGCCTCCACGCTTCGAATGAACGAAGCATTTGCCGACATCCTGGTAGGAATCGTGATCTTCTGCATCATCGGAAGCGAGTTCTTCATGAACTACAAGCTTGTGTTCCGAAAGCGTGCGAAGGGTGCGGCTGAAAATACCGGAAAGGAGGAGAACAAGGCATGATCGTCTTCGAATTTATCAGAAGAGCCATTATTCAGGGCATTCCGCTTTTGTTCGGCTCCTCCGGCGAGATCCTTACGGAGAAATCCGGACACCTCAACCTCGGTATCCCCGGCATCATGTACGTGGGTGCCATGGGCGGCGTCATCGGTGCATTTTTCTACGAGCACGGGTCCTCGAACTTCAACGGGACGGTGGCGGTGCTGATCGCCCTAGGCTGCTCGATCCTTGGGTCGCTTCTCATGGGCCTGATCTACTGCTTCCTGACGGTTACGCTCCGCGCGAACCAGAACGTGACGGGCCTTGCCCTCACCACGTTCGGCGTGGGCTTCGGCAACTTCTTCGGCGGTTCCCTGATCCGCTTTGCCAAGTCCGACGTGGCTTCCGTGACGGTCTCGAAGACGAGCCTTGCCTTCAGCAAAAAGCTGTTCCCCATCGACAAGGCGCCCGCGTGGTTCCGCGACACCGTCGGTCAGATATTCTTCTCGTACAGTTTTCTTGCGTATCTCGCGGTGATCTTTGCGCTCATCATGGCGTACGTTTTGAAGAAGACCCGCATCGGCCTGCACCTCCGTGCGGTCGGTGAGAATCCCGCGACTGCGGATGCCGCCGGCATTCATGTCGACCGCTACAAATACGCGGCGACCTGCATCGGCAGCGTGATCGCCGGTCTGGGCGGTCTGTACTATATCATGGACTACGCCTGCGGCGTATGGTCGAACAACGGCTTCGGCGACCGCGGCTGGCTCGCCATCGCGCTGGTTATCTTTGCCGTGTGGCGCCCGTCCTTCGCTGTCATCGGATCGTTCTTCTTCGGCGGATTGTACATCATCCACCACTACGTTGAGGGCCTTTCCATGAGCACGCAGGAGATCTTCAAGATGACGCCCTACGTCGTCACGATCTTAGTGCTGATCTTCATCAGTCTCTTCCGAAAGCGTGAGACGCAGCCGCCGTCGCATCTGGGACTGCCGTATTTCCGCGAGGAGAGATAAAAAAGAACACAAAGAACAAACCGGGCGGGGATCGATCCTACGCCCGGTTTTCTTTCGGAAAATGCTTCCTGGAATATGCCATGACTAAAACCAGCGAGGTCAGGCAGCAGAGAATGTCCGCGGCCGGCGTTGCGGCGACGATGCCGGTGAGGGGCGCGAACAGGCGGAAGAGAAACATCATCGGAATGTCGAGGATGCCTTTTCGGAGAATGGCGAGCAAAAACGACTTGCGCGGTCGTTCCACAGCCTGGAAGAACGAGATGACGGTGTACGCAAGGGCGGAGAACGGAGCGCCGACGGTGAGGATCCGAAGGAACCTCGCGCCCACGTCCCGGGAGACGCCCGGTTGAAGGAAGAATCCGACGAGCGGGCGGCTTAAGGTCAGGCAGGCGATCATGCAGCCGCCGCCGATGGTGATCGCAATTAAGACGGTGCCGCGGATCACCTGCTTCGTGCGGCGCGCATTTTCCGCGGCATAGTTGTAGGCGATGAGCGGTAGCACGCCCTGCGTAAGGCCCCGCACGGAGGCGTGGGCGAGCATGTTGATCTTCTTGGCGACTCCGAGACCGGCCTGGGCGGCCGTGCCGTTGGCCATCATCAACCGGTCGAGGCAGGCGTAGGAGACGTTCTCCAGAAGCGTCATCAAAAAGGCGGGGAAGCCCGTGGAGAGGACGCCGCGAACGAGCTCCGTGTCCGAGCGGACCGAGGAGCGGAAGGAAAGGACAGTATTTTTCCTCGTGCGGAACTGTAAGATCATCAGGATCAGAAGGGAAATCCAGTTCGAGAGGGCGGTGGCCATAGCCGCGCCCAGGACTTCCTTCCCGGGGGGAAGCAACACGAACATGAACAGCGGGTCGAGGGCTATATTGAGGAGGCTTCCGAGCACGATGCCGATGCTTGCGTCAAGGCTTCGGCCTTCCGCGCGGAAGAGGTGGGCGGTCACCATGCTCATGGCTGTTCCGAGACCGCC
This sequence comes from uncultured Lachnospiraceae bacterium, assembly GCA_902783725.1. Lineage (GTDB taxonomy): Bacteria > Bacillota > Clostridia > Lachnospirales > Lachnospiraceae > ISDg. The sequence continues at coordinate 13,753 of CACZRV010000105.1, forward strand.
GATACCTACGGTCACCGCGAGATAGACGGTTGCGTAGCGGTGAACATCCGGCGCGCCGGCGCCCATCAGGCGAAGCAGCGGATGGCGCCACGCGAGGACAATGCCGACGTAAAACAGCGTCAGTGCGGCGCAGCCCCAAAATGAAAAAGCGCAGGCTTCCCCTGCGCGCTGTCGATTTCCGCTTCCCAGACTGCGGGCGGTTTCGCCCGCGCCGCCGACACCGAAGAGGTTGGCGATCGCGGAAAGGATCATGAAGGCCGGCAGACAGACCGTGACCGCCGTCAGCTTGGCATCGCTGCCGGTCAGGCCGATGAAAAAGGTGTCCGCCATGTTGTAAATGACCAGAATGATCTGGCCCGCGATCGTCGGAAGCGCCAGCTTTGCGATCGCAGTCATGATCGGAGCGTGTTCAAAAATCTCCCGATCCCTGGTGGATGGCTGCATAGCGGTCTCCTTTCCGAGTGTCGCCGATCGGTTTTTGCCACTCTTTTTCTCAAGTTAACACCGAAACCCTGCAAATGTCAATAAAAACGGGCGCCGGGGCTTGTGTTTCAAGGGAAGCTATTGTAAAATGACCTTGTGGGTGACGTTTTTTCGTACACCGGCAACGGAATCGATAACATGGAGAAAAGGAGTGCTACAAATGGAACAGGTGAACAATGGTGAGAACGGCGTGATCGGCGTTTGCAGACGCAAGAAGAATGACAAGGATCCGGTAGTCTTCTATACGGACCATCTGGTAATGAAGGGACAGACCGTGAAGTATACGGACGTGGATACCATCAGTTTGTATGCCTACACGATGAAGAGCGGCATTCTGTTCGCGAATTTTTCGGGCTTTATTAAATTCAAGCTTCGTGACGGCAAGAAGCTGAATTGGAAGATCGGCGGCCTTTCCTTCGTCGGCCTCGGCAGCATCAAGCTCAAGAGGGAGCTCTTCGGCGACATGTACGAAGCGTGCCTCTCGACGGTCATCAGCACCCGCGCGGCAGAGTATCTCACCCAGATCAACAACGGCGGAACGATCACCATCGGCAATATTTCCGTAAATGCGAACACGATTTCCGGCAAGGCCGGCCTCAAGAAGACGGAAGTTCCGGTGACCCAGGTCGGCGGTGCGGATCTCAGCAGCTGCAATGTATGCATCTACGGCACCGACATGCAGCGCACGGTTGTCAACCCGGTGCCTTCCAAAATCGACAACGCGGTCTGCCTGATCCCGATTATGCGGACGCTGGCGGCGCGCAACACGGCACAGCCCCAGTAAGCTTTGCTGTAAAAAAACCAAGAATAGAAAACCTAAGAATCAAAAAGACCACCGGGGGTGAACCTTCGGTGGTCTTGTAATTTTTTCGGAAAATGTCAATCGATGCCGCGGAGGTCGACCTTCGGGATCGATTTGGACAGAAGCTCCTTCCAGGCGATCAGCTCGTCGCGCTCGGGAGCGTGGAAAATGCCCTTCTGCATGACGTTGTCGCTCTCGCGGTAGGGCTGCAGGTAGTAGTGGCGGGCGCCGGCGATCCATTCGCCGATGCGGGCCATGGACTCCCGGTCGTGCAGCTCGCTCATCACGGTGGTGCGGAACTCGTAGGGAACCTTGCCGCTCATCAAAAGCTTCACCGAAGCCTCGGCGGCCTCAACCGGAAAGCCGGTCACACCGATGGTCTCGGCGTAGCGCTCGCGGCAGTTCTTGATGTCCATCGCCACGTAGTCGATGTTGCCGGAGGCGAGAAGCTTCTCTAAAACGGTGGGCAGACTGCCGTTGGTGTCAAGCTTGATGCGGTATCCGAGCTCGCGGACCTTCGCGATGAACTCCGGAAGATCCTTTTGAAGCGTCGGTTCGCCGCCTGTGATACACACGGCCTCGAGCATCTTTGCCCGCATCTTTAAGAAGGTGAAGACCTCCTCCTCGGGAATCGTCGGCACCGTGTCCGGATGCAGCACAAGCTCACTGTTGTGGCAGTAGGGACAGCGGAAGTTGCAGCCGCCCGTAAAGACGGTGGCGGACATGTGGCCGGGGTAGTCGAGAAGCGTCAATTTTTGTAAACCGTGAATCTGCATGGAATTCCCTCCCGGAAAATCTTCTCTCTCTGTCTCTATTGTACACCCAAACTGCGAAAAAGTCCATGAATCCGGAAAATGCCGCAAAAGCCGTCAGTCGAGGGCCTCCTTGGCCTTGTTTTCGCGCTCGCGGGTGCGCATGTCCCGGAAGAAGTCCGTGAGAAGTGCGGAACACTCGGCGGCGCACACGTCGCGGACGATGTCGACCTGATGGTTGAACTCGCTCATCTGCAGAAGGTTGACGATGGAGCCGGCGCAGCCGGCCTTCGGATTTTCCGCGCCGATGACGACCCGGTCGATGCGGGATTGTACGCAGGCGCCGGAGCACATCTGGCAGGGCTCGAGGGTGACGTACATGGCGCAGCCCTCCAGGCGCCAGTCGCCGAGCTTTTTGCATGCCTGCCGGATCGCGATGATCTCGGCGTGGGCGAGGGTGGAGTGGGACGACAGCCGGCGGTTGAAGCCCCGTCCGATGACCTTGCCGTCGCAGACGATGACGCAGCCGATGGGCACCTCGCCCAGGGCGGCGGCGCGCTTCGCCTGATGGATTGCTTTCTTCATAAAGAATTCGTGGTCGCGCACGATTACGGACATGAAATAAACCCTTTCTGTATTGTCAAGAGGATTTTTCTTCAGTATAGCACCCGCGGCGAAAAATGTATAGAAATATTGCAAAAAAATCAAAAAAATACATATTTTGCCATTGCGAAATGGCAAAAAGGATAGTAAAATGGCATCAGAGATTCTGTTATGAGATGTCCCTGTGCGTAAGGAAAATGGGCAATCGGCCCGGAGGAGTTTATGAATCTTGGAAAAGAGAAGAAGATAGCCGTGATCATCTCCAAGCCCACCGGCGAATACCAGAGAACGGTCTTAAGTGCCATCACGAAGCGTGCCGCGGAGTGCGGGTATTACACGCTGGTCTATGCGGTGTTCGGCGGATACGGGAAGAACGAGGCTTTTGTGCGCGGAGAGCGCATGCTGGCGGAGCTGCCGAACCTTTCGCTGTTCGACGGCATTTTGCTGTGTATGGATACATTTTCCGACGATGTTCTGCGCGATCATCTGCTTGCGAAGGTGCGCGAGGCGACGTGTCCCGTGGTGTGCTTGCGCAGACAGTACGACGGTTACAACAGCGTGCTGGTGGACGAGGACAACTCCATGGAGGGCATCGTGAAGCACCTCGTCGAGGGACACGGCTTCCGGGATTTCTGCTATGTGAGCGGCCCGAAGGGGCATCCGGATGCCGAGCGGCGTCTGGCGTGCGTGAAGCGGCTGTTCGAGCAGTACGGCATCGAGCTGGGCGAGGACGACGTCTTCTACGGCGACTTCTGGCTCAACCAGGGCGAGGCCGCGGTTGCGGAGCTTCTCGATATCCGCGAAAATCCGCCCCAGGCGATCATCTGCGCCAACGACTACATGGCCATGGCGGTTTGCAACGCTTTGGGAGACCGGGGAATCTCGGTGCCGAACGACATTGCGGTCACGGGATTTGACGACATCCGCGGAGCGGCGGAGGTGGTTCCGTCCATCACGTCGGTGTCGGTGGACGTTCCCGGCATGGGACGGCGCGCCGTGGACCTTCTGGTTTCCATGATTCAGAACGAGACCGTGCCGGACATCGATTACATGCCCGCGCAGGTGGTGGAGCGGGAGTCCTGCGGATGCGTGGAGGAGACCCGCTCGCATGCGTCGTCGGCTGTGCGCAAATTCTATGAGGAGGCTCAGCTCGCGGAGCATTACAACATGCAGACCGTGTTCATGAGCGTCGACGTCGAGAGCGCGACCAGCATGGACGAGCTCAACGAAAGTATCTACACTTACATTTTCAATAACTACCGGTTCCGGGATTTCTTTTTGGTGCTCAACGACCGCGAGTGGGGAAGCGTTGCGCCGGACCAGATGCAGACGTTTACGCCGAAGGTGCATTTGCGCACGGCCATCCAGGAGGGCATTCTCCTGGGGCACGTGAACCAGGTGTTCTCCATCGACGACATCCTGCCCGAGGAGTACGTCTACGACGCTCCGTGCGGCTACTACGTTGTGCCGCTGCACTATCAGGAGATGTGCTACGGCTACGCGGTGATCAACTACCGCGAGAGCGAAGCACCCAATGACTTTTTCCAGTATATCATCATGATCATCAGTAACGTTCTCGAGCGGCTGCGGATCAACCGCCGCATGCGCGATCTCGTGGACAGGCTGTCCGATATGTACGTGAGCGACGTGCTCACGGGCTTAAAGAACCGCTACGGTTTCGAGGAGGATTCGCAGAAAATGTTCGACCTCGTCCGTGGAGGCGGCCGCTCGATGGCCATCATCACCATCGACATGGACGACTTAAAGGGCATCAACGACGGCTACGGACATGCGCAGGGCGACGTCGCCTTAAAGGCGATCGCCAACTCCATGGTTGCCGCATGCTTCGCGGATGAGCTGTGCTACCGCGTCGGCGGTGATGAGTTCCAGGTTCTGGCCATCGACTACGACGAGAGCGACGTGAAGCGGTATGTCGAGCGCTTCGAGGGCTTCCTGGCGGACTACAACCAGCGCACGAAGCGGCCCTTCAAAGTCCGCGCAAGTTACGGCTACGCGGTTGCGATGGACGGCACGACCCACTCTCTCGGAGAGTGGATGACGATCTCCGACAACAGCATGTACGAGAATAAAGCGAAAAATAAAGCCGACCGGCAGAGGGACGCACAACGTGAAGAATCGTCTGGAAAATGAATGGAAATCGTGCTTCGGTGACACCGAAGGTGTCCGGTATTTCTTTGCACCGGGGCGCGTCAATCTGATCGGGGAGCATACCGACTACAACGGCGGCCACGTGTTTCCCTGTGCACTCACCATCGGCACCTACGCGGCGGCAAGGCTGCGGGAGGACGAAACACTGCGGTTTTACTCGGTGAATTTTCCGAAGGAGGGCGTGATCACATGCCCGCTTAGGGACATCACCTACCGGGCGGAGGACAGCTGGACGAACTATCCGAAGGGTGTCATCGCCGAGATGGAGAAGCGCGGTTACCGCGCACCTGCGGGACTTGACATCCTGTATCTGGGTACCATCCCCAACGGTTCGGGACTGTCCTCGTCGGCATCCATCGAGGTGCTGACCGCGGAGATATTGAAAGGATTTTTCGGGTTTTCCTTCGACGGGATCGAGCAGGCGCTCATGTGCCAGGCGGCGGAGCGCGGCTTCAACGGCGTCAACTGCGGCATCATGGACCAGTTCGCCATTGCGATGGGACGCAGGGAGAGCGCGATCTTCCTGGACACGGAGACGTTAACGTACGAGTACGTGCCGCTCCGGCTTCCGGGGGTTCGCATTGTGATCATGAACACCAATAAAAAGCGGGGGCTGGGTGATTCGGCGTACAATGAGCGCCGTGCCGAGTGCGAACAGGCGCTCGCGGAGATTCGCAGGGTTCGCGGGACACCGTCCCTCGGTGCTTTGACGGAGGAGGAATTTGCGGAGTGTGCCGCGGCGATAAAGTCGCCGGTGCGGCTTCGGAGAGCCCGCCACGCGGTCTCCGAGAACCGTCGCACGATCCGAGCGGCGGAGGCGCTCCGCAGAGGCGACCTCGCGGCTTTCGGACAATTGATGAACGAGTCGCATATCTCACTTCGGGACGACTACGAGGTGACCGGCCCCGAGCTGGATGCGCTGGTGTCCGCCGCATGGAAGGCGGAGGGTGTCATCGGCGCCCGCATGACCGGCGCGGGCTTCGGCGGATGCGCTGTCAGCCTGGTGCGGGAGGATTGCGCGGAGCAGATGATGCGGGAGGTCGCGGAGAGCTACGAAAAGGCGATCGGCTATGCGCCGACGTTTTATCTCGCGGAGGTCGGAGACGGCCCGGGCGGGATCTAGCGGGATGCAGAGGATGCATTTTGCGCGTGATGTAAGAAAGTGTTGCAGGAAGAGAGAAGAACAAAGAGAGGATACCGGAATGAAGCTGAGTGATAGCGAACGGAAGAAAATGCTGGCGATCTTCGCCGCGAACCTGCCGAACTACCGTAAAATGATGAAATTGTCCCAGGAGGAGTTCGGCGATACCATCGGAATCACGCGCCAGACCGTGAGCTCCATCGAGCGCGGCGCGTACCCGTTGACGTGGTCGATTTTCCTTTCCTGTCTGTTTGTGTGCACGGGACAGCCGCGGGCGCGGAAGCTGATCATGAACTCCTACGCCGACGAGCCGGTGCTTTTGGGCTTTTTGAACGAGCTCGTGGGCGACAAGAGCGGCGGCGGAGACTCGGAGCACAGCGCGGCGCGCCAGATCTACTTCGGCGTCTGCACGGTCGTGGACGACGGAAAATACTCCATCGTGGACGCTGACGCGGGCGTCGCCGAGATGTTAGGCATCGCCGGCCGCGAGAAGGAGGCCGGCTCGTACATGGACTATATCCCGGAGGAGGACCGCGAGGCGATCCGCCGGATCCTGGACGAGCGCATCCGCAAGCAGATGGTGGTGTGCATCGAGCACCGCCTGATCACGGAGGAGGGACGCCTTGCGCCCGTACAGTGCTTTGTGCGCCGCCAGAAGAAGATGATGAAGAACGGTCTGTTCGACATCACCATCACCCAGGTCACCGGCGAGATGCTTCGCAAGCGCCAGATTTCCGGCCTTCTGGAAGCGTTGCCCGTGGGCGTCGCTGTATTTGAGTACCAGGGCCGCATCAGCCGCGAGAGCGTGCCGGAGATCATCTATGCCAACGATGAATTTTTCAATATCATAGGACAGACGAAGGAGCGCTTCACCCAGACTCACGCGAACCTTCTGCCGGAGATCGTCTCTCCGGACGATGCGAAGGCCATCCAGAAGATCTTCGATCCGAAGCTGCCGGTCAACTCGTCCGTGGCGGCGGAGTTCCGCGTCAACCGGTTCGACGGCGGCGTCACATGGGTGCATTGCAACGCCCTGGTCGTAAGCCGCAAGGGCGAGGAAGAGATGTCGGTGGTAAGCTGCGTCTTCACGGACATCACCCAGCGCATCAATGCGGAGCTGAGCATGAAGCATCAGCTCGACCGCTACCGCCAGCTGGAGGATGTCTCGGATGACATCCAGTTCGGTTACGACGTCCGCGAGGACCGCTTGAGCGTTCCAACCCGCGTCAGCGAGATCTTCGGACGCGAGGGCGTGATCCCGAACCTGATGGCCGGCGACATTCCCGCCCGCATCATTCATCCCGAGGATTATCCGGACTTTTTAAAACTGCTGCAGACCGCGGAGAGCGGCACGAACTCCCGCGGCGAGTTCCGCATCAAGATCGACGCCAAGGAATACAAATGGTGCAAGATCAACATGATCGGCATGCGGGATGCCGATGGGCATGTCTTCTACATCTACGGCCGCATCACCATCGTTGATGAGGAGCGCCGCCAGCAGCGTGAGCGCAGCAACGACCGCATGATCATCAACCGCCTCAACTCCACGGACCGTCTGACGAACCTCTACAACCGCACGGCGTTCCGCGGCCGCGTTCAGGAGGTACTCTCCGACCCGGATATGGACCCGGTGCATGCGATCATTTATTGCGACATCAATGATTTCTCATACATCAACGAAAAATTCGGTTACCCCGCGGGCGACCGCATCCTCAAGGATTTCGGATCGATGTTCCTCCGCAAGGGCAAGCGGTGCTTCGGCTGCCGCATCCACTCCGACTTCTTCTTGATCTACGTGAACGGACAGTCCGAGGAGCAGGTGCTTGCGAAGCTTCGCAGCTGGTCGAAGGTGTTCGTGGAGCATCAGACGAAGATGTACCCGGGCATCGACATCCAGCTCACCAACGGCGTGTATTTCCTGCGCCGCGGCGAGCGTGACATCGCCCTTGCCATGGACAACGCGAACCTCGCGAGAAAGCAGGCGAAGGCCGAGCAGAACAGTCTGTACTGCGTGTGCACGGACGAGCTTCGCGCCCGCCGTTCCTACGAGCAGACCATCGCCGGCGAGATTCAGACCGCCATCCGCGACAACAAGATCGAAGTGTTCCTGCTGCCGAAGTTCTCCCTGGAGGGCCGTCATGTCATCGGCGCCGAGGCACTGGCCCGCTGGAGCAACGGCGACGGCACATACCGTTCCCCCGCGGACTTCATTCCGATCCTGGAGAAGACCGGCCATATCACGGACCTCGACTTCTGCATCTACACCAACGTCCTGCAGACGCTTCGGAACTGGAAGAAGAAGGGCATTCCGATGATCCCGATCTCGGTGAACTTCTCGAATCACAACCAGAGCTTCGTCAAATTCGACGAGCGTATCAGCCGCCTCGCCGAGCAGTACAACGTGGACGGCCGATACCTCGAGCTCGAGGTCAACGAGGCCATGATCGCCGCGGACCGCGCCAGCGCGACGAACAGTATCAAGGACCTGAAGAGCCGCGGCTTCACCATCACGCTCGATGATTTCGGCTCGGGCAACGAGTCGCTGTCGATGCTCATCACGGCGCCTGTGGATCACGTGAAGATCAGCCGCACCTTCTTAGAGAACATCGGTACCTCCAAGACCGAGCAGGAGTACGTGCGCCACATGTGCAACATGATCGCCTCGGTGAACAAGGACGCGGTGTTCGAGGGCGTGGAGACCGAGGAGCAGGCGGAATTCCTCAGAAACTGCGGTTTCACCACGGCCCAGGGCTACCTCTTCGAGCGCCCGATCCCGGTGGCGGAGTTTGAGAAGAAATATCTGGCGAAGAGAGCCTGACGCAGGGAGGATGCATTTTCCGCAGTCTTTTGGAAAATGCACCTGAAATGTCTTGACATTTTTTTAAAAACGTGTAGTCTATTGCGTATATATCTTGATAGAAAGACGTGCGGGAGACCCGCACGAGGAGGACAACACCATGGAACTGATTTCGGTAAGAGAGCTGTTTCGGCAGCGTGAGCAGTATTTCGGCAAGAGCGTGAGCGTCGGCGGTTGGGTACGCAGCAATCGCGACTCGAAGAATTTCGGTTTCCTGGTTGTGAATGACGGAACGTATTTCGAGACGCTGCAGGTGGTGTACACCGACGCGCTCGCAAACTTCGAAGAGATTACGCATTTCGGCGCAGGCACCGCCGTGATCGTGACCGGTACGCTGGTTGCGACCCCCGATGCAAAGCAGCCCTTTGAGATTCAGGCGACGGAGGTTGCGCTCGAGGGCGCATCCGACCCGAGCTACCCGATGCAGAAGAAGCGCCACACGATGGAGTACCTTCGCACCATGACGCACCTTCGCCCGAGGACCAACACGTTCCAGGCGGTATTCCGCGTTCGTTCCCTTGCGGCCTACGCGATCCACAAGTTCTTCCAGGAGAGAGACTTTGTCTATGTTCACACCCCGCTGATCACGGGCAGCGACTGCGAGGGCGCCGGCGAGATGTTCCAGGTGACCACGCTTCCTTTGGACAAGGTGCCGCTTACGGAGGACGGCAAGGTCGACTACTCGAAGGACTTCTTCGGCAAGCCCACCAACCTGACCGTCAGCGGCCAGCTCAACGGTGAGACCTACGCCATGGCCTTCAAGAACATCTACACCTTCGGCCCCACGTTCCGCGCCGAGAACTCCAACACGACGCGCCATGCGGCGGAGTTCTGGATGATCGAGCCGGAGATCGCATTTGCCGACTTAAAGGATGACTGCGACCTCGCGGAGTCGATGCTCAAGTACATCATCAACTACGTTCTCGAGAACGCGCCGGAGGAGATGAACTTCTTCAACACCTTCGTGGACAAGGGCCTGATCGAGCGTCTTCAGCACGTGGCAAACTCCGACTTCGGCCGCGTCACGTATACCGACGCCGTCAAACTTTTGGAGGAGAACAACGACAAATTCGAATACAAGGTGTTCTGGGGCTGCGATCTGCAGACCGAGCATGAGCGCTACCTCACCGAGCAGATCTTCAAAAAGCCCGTGTTCGTCACGGACTATCCGAAGGAGATCAAGGCGTTCTACATGAAGCTCAACCCGGACGGAAAGACGGTGGCAGCGGCAGACTGCCTCGTTCCCGGCATCGGCGAGATCATCGGCGGTTCCCAGCGTGAGGACGATTACGACAAGCTGGTTGCCCGCATCGAGGAGCTCGGCATGAAGAAGGAGGACTACGACTTCTACCTCGACCTTCGCAAGTACGGCTCCGCCCGCCACGCAGGCTTCGGCCTCGGCTTCGAGCGCTGCATCATGTACCTGACCGGCATGAGCAACATCCGCGACGTCATTCCGTTCCCGAGAACCGTCGGCAACTGCGACCTGTAATCGGACCGGCCGGA
>CACZRV010000106.1 GCA_902783725.1 uncultured Lachnospiraceae bacterium
ACGAAAGGATGAAAAATGGGAACCTGGCGTGACAATGTGCGCCGCGTGACCCCCTATGTTCCGGGGGAACAGCCGCAGCGCCCTGTAATAAAACTGAACACAAACGAGAATCCGTATCCGCCGTCGCCGGCGGTGCTCTCGATCCTGCGGGAAATGTCAGGAAAGCCCGAGGCGGGCAACCGCTGCGAGGCAGCAAACCTGCGAAAATACCCGGACGCCGAGGTCACGGAGCTGGTGAACGCCATCTCCGAGGTGTACGGCTTTGATCCGGCGCAGATCTTCGTGGGCGTCGGCTCGGACGACGTGCTCGGCATGGTGTTTCTGACGTTCTTCAGCGGCGATGCACCGATCCTGTTTCCGGATGTGACCTACTCCTTCTACGATGTCTGGGCGGAGCTGTATCGGATTCCGTACCGGCAGATTCCGCTGGATGAGAACTTCCGCATCCGGACGGAGGACTACGTAAATCATGAGGAACCGATCGGCGGTATCATCATCGCCAATCCGAATGCGCCCACATCCGTGTCGCTGCCGCTTACGGAGGTTCGTAAGATCCTGGAGGCGAACCGCGATGTGGCGGTAATCGTCGACGAGGCCTACGTGGATTTCGGCGGAGAGAGTGCACTGCCTCTTTTGGCGGAGTACGACAACCTTTTGGTTGTGCAGACCTACTCGAAGTCGCGCTCCCTGGCCGGTTCGCGGATCGGTTTTGCCATCGGAAGCGCGGAGATGATCAAGGCGCTTTCGGACATCAAATACTCCTACAACTCCTACACCATGGACAGCCTCACGATCCGCATCGGCGCGGCGTCCATGCGCGACACCGCTTACTGGAAGGAGACCTGCGCAAAGATCGTTGCAACGAGGGAGGCGTACCGCCCGAAGTTGGAGGAGCTCGGCTTTACGGTGCTGCCGTCGTCGACGAATTTCTATTTTGCGACCCACAGGTCCGTGCCGGCGGAGACGATTTTTACGGAGTTAAAGAAGCGCGACATCTTCGTCCGCTTCTGGAACAAGCCGCGGATCAACAACTACCTTCGTATCACCATCGGGACCGATGCGGAGATGGACGCGCTGATCGCGGCGCTTAAGGAGATTCTGGCGGCTTTCGGCTGATACGAAAGCCTTGCTTTAGGGAGTAACGCTTGAACGCAGTCAACTATCAAAAAAAGCTTGAGGAGACGCTTGCGCGCATCGATGCCGGCGATTACGTGCCGACATTGCTTTTGCACGCCTGTTGTGCGCCGTGCTCAAGCTATGTGCTGACGGTTCTGGCGGAGCATTTTCATGTGACGATCTGCTTCTACAATCCGAATATCACCGACGCTGCGGAGTTTACCAAGCGAGCGGAGGAGCTTCGAAGACTTGTCGCCGAGCTCCCCGTAAAATACCCCGTGACGGTTGTTGTGCCGGAGTACAAGCCGGAGGAGTTTTACGAGATCGCCAAGGGGCTTGAGAACGAGCCCGAGCGCGGGAAGCGGTGCGAGGCGTGTTTTCGTTTACGCCTGAGTTTTGCGGCGAGGATGGCCGCGGAGACGGGGGCGGAGTATTTTGCGACGACGCTCACGATCAGTCCACAGAAGGACGCGGCGCTTCTAAACCAAATCGGCGCGGAGGCAGAGGCATTGATCGCAGCGGAAGCATCGGAATATGTATCGGAAAATGCAGCCGCGGACGGTACGCCCAGGTATCTCGCGTCCGATTTTAAGAAGAAGGGCGGTTATGCGGAGTCGGTGCGCCTTTCGGAGGTGTACGGTTTGTACCGCCAGAACTATTGCGGGTGTGCATTTTCCAAAAGAGATGCGCTCGCGCGCGAGAAGGCGAAGGAAGCGGCGCAGTTTGAAGGCTGACCGGGCCGGGGAAAGCTCCCCGGAGAGCGATTTGTTAATAATTTGTTAAATCTGATTCAAACATATGGTAAATTTCACTTACATGTGATATGATGAGCGAAATTCGAAAGGAGGAACGTGCGGGACACAGGATCGCGCACGGAAAAAAGTATGACAAGAGCATTGGTATTCGGTTTGGAGTCCGGCACCGCAGTTGTGTTTGCAGTGATCGCTTTGCTTGTGATCATCATCTTCTGGTTTGTCGGAACGATGAACGGCCTTCGCCGTACGCAGGTAAAGATCGATGAAGCGGTTTCCGGTATCGACGTAGCGCTCACGAAGCGCTTTGACACGCTGACGAAGATGGTCGATGTTGCAAAGTCGTACGCGACGTTTGAGAAAGCCACGATCCTCGAAGCAGTGAAGCTCAGAAGCGGTATGAGCATGAGCGAGAGAAACAAAGCGACCGGCGTGATGGACCAGGCAGCGAGAGAGTTGAACTTCCTCGCGGAGAATTATCCGCAGCTGCACTCGAATGAGAATTTCCGTCAGCTTCAGGTGGCCATCATGGATGCCGAGGAGCATCTGCAGGGCGCCAGAAGAGCGTACAACAGCAATGTTTCCGAGCTCAACAGAAAGATCGTATCGTTCCCTACCAGCATTGTTGCGGGAATGTGCGGTATCACCTCGAAGGAGTTCTTTGAGGCGGAGGCAGGCAAAAGAGAAGATGTTGATGTCAAGATTACCATTTAAGGCAGCTTGATTGATTGTGGGGGTTGGTAGTACAGACTGTTGGTCACGTGCCGGGGAGGAATCTCCGGCACGTGTTTGCAGAAAGCCTTGAAAGGATATTTTGGAAAAATGTTTGGTTGGAGTGATGTTCAGACGAAGCAGAACACGGTTCGTCTGTTGGTGATTCTGGCTGTAATTATCTCGATACTGGGATTTGTCTGCGGAATGGCGATGGCAGGCTCGGGACGCGGTTTTATGTTTCTCGTGTGCCTGATCCCCGCGGGAATCCTGTGGTGGCGGTTCTACGTCAACTTAAAGTCGTACAAGGCGATGTACAAGGAGGTTGTCGTCGCCAAGGCTGCGGAGGGCATGTTCGAGAACTTCCAGTATTCTCCGAAGGTCGGTTTCGACCGCGAGGAGATCCGCGCCACCGGCATCATGAACATGGGCAACCGCTACAACAGCGAGGATATGGTTGACGGTACGTACAAGGGAGTGTCCTTCCGCAGAGCGGACATGTACATTGCGGAGCATCATCAGTCCGGCAAGACCAGTTACACCATTGTGTTCCTGCGCGGAACGTGGCTCTCGTTCACGTACAACAAGAGATTCCTGACGGACGTGCAGATCATGTCGAACGACTTCCGCTACGGCAACAAAAAGACCAGCCGTCTCTTTGTGAGCGAGGCGGACCGCCGGCACAAATTCGAGACCGAGGATATTACCTTCAACCGGCTGTTCACCTGCACCTGCCAGAACGATGCGGAGGCATTTTACCTTCTGACGCCGCGGGTGATGCAGATGTTGCAGCTGTTAAAGAGCGAATTCGGCTGCCCGTATATGGTGGGATTTGTGAATAATCGCTTGCATTTTGCGATAAACTCGGGTAAGAATAATATGGAGCCGCCGATCTTGGAGGAGATCAGCTTCGAACGCGAGGTCGAGAAGACCCGCAGGGAGCTTCGGATCATTGCCAACATCATCGATTCGCTGGCAATCAACCGGGACATCTTCATTCAGTAAGCGGCAGGGCGTAATACTTGGAAAATGATCGAAACGATGATCGGGGGATGGTAACCATGGGCGAACAACAATTTGAGCCGCAGAGTGCGGCGTACAACGATGCACAGTTTGAGGAGCTGATCGCGCTCGGCAAGAAGGTTAAGAGCCGCGATCTTCTGGGAATTCTTCTGCTGATCGCCGGAATCGTATTGACCGTTGTCATGTACGGTTCCCGGTGGTTTGTGATCGGTATTGCCGTAATGATCGGTTCGCTGATCTTCATGGCGATCACCAGTGCGACCGCCAACAAGAAGTACCGCCGGATGTACAAGGAGACTCTCGTTAACCGCGTTGCGAAGGACTACTTCAGCCAGTTTGTGTACAAGCCGGACACGGGCTTTACGAAGGACTATCTCAGAAGCCTCGGCATTATGAGCTTCGGAAGCGACTATAAGAGCGAGGATATGCTGCAGGGCGTGTACAATGCTGTTCCTTTCACCCGGGCGGATGTGTACATCGCAGATACCACCACGGACAGCGAGGGCAACAGCAGCACCACCGTGTATTTCCGCGGGCAGTGGCTGGAGCTCACGCCCAACAAGCGCTTTCAGACCGACCTTCAGATCATCCAGAAGGGCTTCGGCTATACCAACAAGAAGAAGGGCTTCTTCACCAGGAAGGAAGACCGCCGTCACGTGATCGAGACCGAGGATGTGGATTTCAACAAAAAGTTCCAGTGCCTCTGCCAGAACGACGCCGAGGCATTCTACCTGCTGACGCCGACGCTGATGCAGGCCATCATGAAGCTCTCTCAGGTGCTGCCGTACAAGATGATGATCGCCTTCGTAAACAATTCGCTGCATGTGCTTGTGGACACGCACCGGGACTCCATGGAGCCGACGCTTCCCAAGGGCGGCAATCTGGACCGTCCCATCGCGGATCTGCGGTCGGACATGGAGATCATCACCGGCCTGATCACCGGACTGCTTCTGGACCGCAGCATTTTCCAGGGATATACACAGTAAGGCATATAATTGACACGGAAAAAACCGGTACGGGATCCTTCGGGACCTCGTACCGGCTTTTTGTTTCTTTTAGCTCCTCGGACCACGGAAAATGCGTTCGGAAATCTTTGCAAGAATGCTCCGATTGTGGTATAATGAACAATAATGCGTATAAAGGGGGAGTGTTTCATGTCGTTAACCATTCGGAAAATGCTTGAGGAACGTGAGCATCAGATGCTGCGCCCCTGTGCGGCCCATTCCGACGAGTCCCTCGGGCGGCTCCGCGACGAGCCGCAGTGCGATATCCGGACCGTGTTCCAAAGGGACCGCGACAGGATCATCCATTCCAAATCCTTCCGGAGACTCAAGGACAAGACGCAGGTCTTCTTAACGCCGGAGGGCGACCATTACCGCACGCGAATGACCCACACCCTCGAGGTGTCGCAGATCGCGCGCTCCATCTCGAAGGCGCTTCTTTTGAACGAGGATCTGACCGAGGCTATCGCCCTGGGGCACGATCTGGGGCATACGCCCTTCGGACATGCCGGCGAGCGGGCGTTAAACCGCGTCACGCCGGGAGGATTCCGACACAACGAGCAGAGCATCCGCGTGGTGTCCGTTCTGGAGAAGGACGGTGCGGGTTTGAATCTTACGAGAGAGGTGCTCGACGGCATCCTCAATCATCAGACGGAGAGTCATCCGTTTACCCTCGAGGGCAACGTGGTACGCTTTGCCGACAAGCTCGCCTACGTCAACCACGATATCGATGATGCCATCCGCGGGCATATCATCCGCGAGAGCGATATTCCGACGGAGCTCACGGACCTTTTGGGGCATTCCCTGAAGGAGCGGTTGAACACGCTGGTGCACGACATCGTCATCCACAGCCAGGACCGCGCGGAGATCGTGATGTCCCCCGAGGTTGCGGAG
Organism: uncultured Lachnospiraceae bacterium; assembly: GCA_902783725.1. Classification (GTDB taxonomy): domain Bacteria; phylum Bacillota; class Clostridia; order Lachnospirales; family Lachnospiraceae; genus ISDg. Next base: position 5,498 of record CACZRV010000106.1, read on the forward strand.
GCATTTACCGCGCTCCGGACCTACATGTTTGAAAATGTGTACACAAACCCGGTGGCGAAGGGCCAGGAGGCGAAGGCGGAGCGGCTGGTGGAGCATTTGTACGAGTATTATACGAAAAATACCGACGCCCTCCCGGAGGAGCTTGCAAAGCTCATCGCAAACGGGGAGGATCCGGCGCTGGTGGTGACGGACTACGTCGCCGGAATGACCGATAAATTTGCCGTCGCCACGTACGAGGAACTTATGATCCCGAAGGCGTGGGGCGTGTACTAGGATTACATCAACGGGAGAAGTGAGCATGTACTATCCGGATTCCATTGTGGACGAGGTGCGAAGCCGCAGCGACATCGTGTCGGTGATCGGCTCCTACATCTCACTGCAGAAGAGCTCGTCGAACTACGTCGGGCTCTGCCCGTTTCACAACGAAAAAACGCCGAGCTTCAACGTCAACCCGGCGCGGCAGATTTTCCACTGCTTCGGCTGCAACAAGGGCGGCAACGTCTTTACCTTCGTGATGGAATATGAGAATGTCTCCTTTCCGGAGGCGCTGCGGATCCTTGCGGAGCGGGCGGGCGTCACGCTTCCCGAGCGGACGGACTCCTCGCAGGAGCGCGAGAACCGCGGCAAGCGCGAGAAGCTTTTGGTGCTCTACAAGGAGGCGGCGGAGCATTTTTACCGCAAGCTTCGCGGTGAGGAGGGAAGACGCGGACTGGAGTATCTCGTCGGGCGTCAGCTTTCCGGCGGAACCATGAAGAGCTTCGGTCTGGGCTTCAGCGACGGTTCGTTGTACAACGCGGTTAAGGACCGCTACGACGATGCGCTGCTTGCGGAGAGCGGATTGTTTACCTTCCGCGAGAGCGGCGGCGTACGGGACAAATTTTTCGACCGGGTCATGTTCCCGATCTTTGACCAGAACGGCAAGGTGATCGCCTTCGGCGGACGCGTCATGGGGGATGCGAAGCCGAAGTACTTAAACTCGCCGGAGACACTGATCTTCGACAAGAGCCGGAACTTATACAACTTAAATCAGGCGCGGCGAAGCCGCAGAGGCTATTTCATCCTCTGCGAGGGCTATATGGACGTGATCGCACTGGTGCAGGCAGGCTTTGACTGTGCGGTGGCGACACTGGGTACGGCGCTTACGGAACGGCAGGCGAAACTGATTTCCCGCTACGTCAACCGCGTGGTTTTGACGTACGACTCGGACGAGGCCGGGCAGCGGGCGATCAACCGTGCGATCCCGATGCTGCACGATGTGGGCGTCTCGGCAACCATCGTCGACATGCGGCCCTACAAGGACCCGGACGAGTTCATCAAGGCGCTGGGTGCGGAGGAGTACGAGCGGCGCATCGAGAAGGCGCAGACGAGCTTTGCCTTTGAGATGAAGTTCATCGCCGACCGCTATCCGGACCGTGCGACCGATCCCGCGAAGAAGACCGCGTTCCACCGCGAGGTGGCGGAGTGGATGCTTCGCTTTAAGGATCGCCTCGAGAGGAGCAATTACATCCGCTCCTTCTGCGAGACCTACGGCTGCGACGAGTCGGAATTCCGCGAGATGGTCACCGAGGCGATGAAAAAGGCGCCCGTGCGGCGGCCTGCGGAGGAGTCCCAGGAGACGGTTCCCGTGGAACACTTAAACGGCGACGGCGTCGTGACGCAGGAGTTCGGGCGGAAGCGTGCGGCGGAGGACAACGTGCTGCGCTCGCAAAATGTGCTTCTGTCGCTGATCGCCACAAACCCGCGGGCCCGTGCCGTGGTTCGCAAATACATCACGCCGGAGATGCTTGACGGCAATGTCTACCGGGAGGCTGCGAGAAGGTGCTTCGAGGCGGATCCCGGGGAGACCATCGACGTGGCGCAGATGGTGAGCCGTTTTGAGACGGCCCAGGAGCAGCGTCTTGTGGCGGAGATGCTCGCCAACGACGAGGCGGACCGTACGGAGGACGTCAAGAGGGCGGTGTGCGATACGATCCAGAAGGTGTTGATGTACTACACGGACGCGCAGATTGAGAAGGCACGCGCGTCGGGTGCATCGGCGGATCTGCTTAAATACACCAGACAGAAGGCCACGCTTGTGCGGGACCTTCCCCAGAAGTTGCGGAGCGAGGATATCTGATTCATTCAGCGTATAGTTTTGGCGGTAACGCCGGAGGAAAGGGGTTTACAACATGGCGAAACGGAGAATTTCCGACGAGATGCGCGAGGAGTTCGGCGAGAGCATGGAGACCATCGACAGCGAGCTCACGGGAGAGGACTTTGAGCCTGTCTTCCCGGACGGCGGCGAGATGGATCCGATCGACGATTTCGATGACGATCTCTCCTTAGGGCTGACGGAAGCGGAGGAGCTTTTGCTGGCGGAGGCCGATACTCCGGAGGCGGAAGCACCGGAGAAGCGCAGAGAGCGCTTTGAGCGCGTGCAGGGCAAGCTGGACGATCTCATCGCGGCTGCGACGGAACGCGGCGGCGAGCTTGATTGGCAGGAGCTCGAGGAGGCGCTCAAGGGAAGCGTGACGAGTCCGGAGACATTTGCCGACATCTACGAGTACTGCTCCGGCAAGGGCGTGACCATCGTCAACGACGACGCGGCAGGGCTTGAGCATGAGACGGCGGACGTGAGCACTGCGGCGCAGGAGAGCGATGATGAATTTTCCACCGAGGACTCCGTGCGCATGTACTTAAAGGAAATCGGCACGATCCCGCTGTTGACCGCCGAGGAGGAGACGCAGCTTGCGGAGCGCCTGGAGACGGGCGACGAGCGTGCGGGCAAGCGCCTGGCGGAGGCAAACCTCCGTCTCGTTGTGAGCATCGCGAAGAAGTATATCGGCCGCGGCATGCACCTGCAGGATCTGATCCAGGAAGGCAACATGGGCCTTTTGAAGGCTGTCGAAAAATTCGACTTCCGCAAGGGCTACAAGTTCTCCACCTACGCCACCTGGTGGATCCGTCAGTCCATCACCCGCGCCATCGCGGACCAGGCCAGAACCATCCGCATCCCGGTGCATATGGTGGAGACCATCAACCGCGTCAACCGCACCGAGCGTCAGCTGTTGCAGGAGCTCGGTCGTGAGCCCAACATCGATGAGATTGCGGCAAAGCTTAAGATGTCGCCCCGCCGCATCGAGGAGATCATGAAGATCGCCCAGGATCCGGTGTCCATGGAGACGCCCATCGGCGAGGAGGAAGACAGCCACATCGGCGATTTCATCGTGGATGAGAAGACGCAGCAGCCCGAGGAGGCGGCCGCCACATCGTTTTTGCACGAGCAGCTCATGGACGTCATGCAGACGCTGACGGAGCGGGAGCGCAAGGTCCTCATCCTTCGCTACGGCTTAAACGGCGAGACCCCGAAGACCCTTGAGGAGGTCGGCAAGATCTTCAACGTAACGCGGGAGCGCATCCGCCAGATTGAGGCGAAGGCCATCCGCAAGCTTCATCATCCGAACCGGAGCAAGAAGCTTCGCGATTATTTGAACGACTGATACGTTCGGACCGCTCGGGAGCGCTTCGCATGCGAAGCTTCGCGGGCGGTTCGTCACGGAGGATACATGAGATTATCGAAACGACTTCGCATGGTGGCCGACATGGTTCCCGTGTGCGACACCGTAGCGGACATCGGATGCGATCATGCGTACTTAAGCGTGTGGCTGTTGCGGGAAAATACAGCCCGTTATGCCTACGCCTGCGATGTGCGGCCGGGGCCTCTTGCGAAGGCGCAGGAGACAATCCGTTTCTTCCGCATGGAGGAGCGGGCGGAGACGATCCTGTGCGATGGCCTTTCGGGGCTTGTGCTCGGCGACGCGGATGTGATCGTGATGGCCGGAATGGGCGGCGAACTGATGACGAGACTTCTGTCGGAGGGCGCAGCCTGTGCGGCAAAGGCAAAATGCCTTCTGCTGCAGGCCCAGTCGGACCGCGAGAGCGTGCGGCGGGAGGTCGCATCCCTGGGATTCGTCATCACGGACGAGCGGTGCGTCGTCGAGGACGGCAAATTCTACCTATGCATGTCGGCGGTTCCTGCAGCGGAAGCCTCCGAGGAGGCGAGAGCGCCGTATGATCCGTGGGAATACCGCTACGGAAGGTGGCTTGTGCGGAGGAAGGACATGACCTACCTCACCTGGCTCACGGAGGAGTGCAAAAAGAAGGTCGCCATGGTGGAGAGGCTGCTGGCAGCGGACACTCCCCCGGCAAATGAACGGCTTGCGTCCGCGGCAGCGGAGTGTGAGGAGATCGCCTCGGTCATGAAGCGGATGTTTTAACGAAAACAGACAAAAGAGGGAAAATGAATGAAGATTACGGTTGGAACAACGACGAAGGAAATCCCGGAGGGAACCCCGCTTTCGAAGATTGCGGATGCATTTGTCACGGAGGGACGTGACCGGATCATCCTTGCGAAGGTGAACGGCAAGCTCCAGGAGATGTTTAAGAATTGCTACTGGGACAGCACCATCGAGTTTTTGGACATCAAAAACACGGATGCCAGACGCACCTACATGCGGGGCGTTTTGTTCGTCATGCTCGCGGCGGTGCACAGCTGTTACGGCATGAAGGACTGCAATGAGATCGCCGTGGAGCACTCTCTTGGCACCGGCATTTACTGCAAGAAGAACGGTTCGCCCGTATCGCAGGAGTTCATCGATACCGTGAAGGCGAAGATGAAGGAGATGGTCGCCGCAAACCGCGCCATCGAGAAGAAGAGCATGAACAAGGCCAACGCCGTGCGCCTCTTCCGCGAGAACGGAATGACGGACAAGGTGAGCCTTCTTCGGTACCGCTGCACCTCGAAGGTGAACGTGTACTCGATGTGCGGCTACACCGACTATTTCTACGGCTATATGCCGGCGTCCACGGGCATTTTGAAGGTGTGGGACATCGTTCCCTACGACGAGGGCTTCATGGTTTTGATGCCGGATACGGAGGACGGAATCACGGTGCCTCCGGCAAAGAGCTCCGACAAATTCTTTGAGACGCTGCAGAAGACCAACACCTGGGGCAGCGCGGTGGGCATCGAGTTGGTGGGCGACCTCAACGACTGCATCTCGAGCGGCGGTGCGGAGGACCTTATTTTAGTGCAGGAGGCGCTTTTGGAGAAGCGCGTGGCGGAGATCGCGGAGATGATCCGCGAGGCCGGCGGCAAGAAGTTTGTCATGATTGCGGGACCGTCCTCGTCGGGAAAGACTTCATTTTCCCACAGACTGTCCATTCAGCTTCGCACCATCGGTTTCAAGCCCCATCCCATCGGACTGGACAACTACTACCGCGACCGCGAATTCTGCCCGCGTGACGAGTACGGAAACTACGATTTCGAGTGCCTCGAGGCGCTGGACATCGAATTGTTCAACAAGCAGATGACACAGCTCTTAAACGGCGAGAGAGTGGAGCTGCCGGAGTTTAACTTTAAAACCGGAAAGCCGGAGTACAAGGGGAATTTCCTTCAGCTCGGCCCGGATGACATCCTCGTGATCGAGGGCATCCACGGCCTCAACGACCGCCTTTCGTACTCACTTCCGGCGGAGAGCAAATTCCGCATCTATATCAGCGCCCTAACGGAGATCAACATCGACCGTCACAACCGGATCCCGACCACCGACGTGCGCCTGATCCGCCGCATTGTGCGCGATGCGAGAACCCGCGGCTCGTCCGCGACGGAGACCATCGCGATGTGGTATTCGGTGCGTCGCGGCGAGGAGAAGCATATTTTCCCCTACCAGGAGTCGGCGGATGTGATGTACAACTCGGCGGCCGTCTATGAGCTGGCGGTTTTAAAGACTTACATCGAGCCTTTGCTGTTCGGTGTTCCGGAGGATTCGCCGGAGTATCTGGAGGCGAACCGGCTGTTGAAGATGCTGTCCTACATTCTCGGCATGCCTTCGGAGAGCGTGCCGCACAATGCGATCCTGCGGGAGTTCATCGGCGGAAGCGTCTTCCGTGTGTAAGCGCCATGAGTGAATATTTTCTGTCGATTTCGTTCTCCCTCTCGGGGACGCTGGCCATCGAGATGACCTTAGCGTATCTTCTCGGGCTGCGCGGACGGAATCTCGAGACCGTATTTATGGTGAACTGCCTTACGAACCCGATTCTCGTGACATTCATGTTTTGGGGGCTGCGGGTTCCGGGGCTTCGGGACTGGGTCGATCCCATAGTTGTGATCCTTGAGGACATTGTCGTGTTCGTCGAGGGCGCGATCTACAGCCGCCGCCTGAAAAACGTCAGGCGGGATCCGTATGTTTTGTCGCTGATTCTGAACGCGACATCCTACGGCGCAGGGCTGGCTGTGAATGTACTTCTCAGGTGAGGTCGGAAAATGCACAAGCGAACGATCATTGTGGGTACCTACAGCCTGCTGCATGCGGTTGTGGACATGGGGTGTGCTCTGTTGCTGGCGGAGATCGCAAAGGCAGCGGGAGCGGACCTTCGTTTGAGTTTCCTTGCAGTGGTCGCATATGACATCATCGCGTTTGCGTTGCAGCTTCCTTTCGGATATCTCGCGGATAAGCTCAATAAAAATGCGCTTGTCTCGGCATTCGGATGTATTCTGGTTGCCGCAGGGCTTCTCTGTTCCGCGGCGCCGTATTTTGCAGTGACCGTCGCAGGCATCGGAAATGCCTTCTTCCACATCGGCGGAGGAATCGATGTCTTGAATATCTCGGAGGGCAAGGCGACACTTCCGGGGGTGTACGTTGCCACCGGCGCCATGGGCCTGTACTTAGGAACCCGCGGCAGCGTCTGGTCGCTGACCGTGACGTGGATGTGTGCGGTGCTTCTGGCCGGAGCGTTGCTGCTTCTGTGGCTGTACAAAAAGGCGAAGAGGGACTACCGGATCAACAACGAGCCGTGCTCGCTTAAGCCGCATCCGGAAAATGTTTCCTCTCCGGTGATGGTGATCGTGCTGTGCCTGTTCCTGACGATCTGCGTGCGCGGAGGATTCGGCCTGGTGATGAAGTTCCCGTGGAACGACAGTTTCGGGATCGGCGTGGTCACCGTGGGCGTCGTAGTTCTGGGGAAGGCGCTCGGCGGGGTGATCGGAGACCGGCTCGGTTGGCTTCGGACCTCGGTGACGTCTCTTATGGTGGCGGCGGTTTTGTTCGCATTTGCCGACGATTTCATGGTCTGCGGGCTGTTGGCGTTATTCCTGTTCAATATCACAATGCCGATCACGCTGGCCGCCATGGCTGCCTGTTTCCCGAACCGGAAGGGCATGGCCTTCGGCATAACGACATTTGCGCTGGTGGCCGGAGCGCTGCCGGTATTCTCGGAGTACCGGGAATGGTTCGCCGACCGGACGGTGCTGATCGCAGCGACCGTTGTTTCGGCGGGACTTTTATGGATAGGACTTGCGGTGTTTGCAGGATTTGTCAAAAATGTATCAGGGGGTATGTATGAAAAGAATCGGGGTTGACGAAAACGTGCGAAAAGCATCGGCCATTCTGGCTGCAGCGCTTCTTTGCTGCGCATTGGCCACAAAGGTCTGCCTGGCGGATATGGGGTCTCCGTCCGGCTCGGGAGCGTTGCTTCTGTTCGGGGTGATGATCGCCTATGCTTTGACTGTGTACGTCTCCATTGCGGTGGGTATCATCGGTATTATCATGCTGATCCGCCGGCTGTGTCACAAGCCGTACGGAAAGGCACTGGGAAAAGATGTCGCGGAGAACCTTTACATCATTTTCTGGCTGATTGCCGGAATTCTGACAAGCTTTTTCTTCATCGGAGTCGTTGTATATGCCTACGGACTGCGGAAGGCAGTTCTGTATGCCCGCAGTGTTCGCGGCGGTACCTATAATCCGAACAGTGAGCCGGATCCGAAGCTCGACGATCTGACGGAGAAACTGAAGGACAGCGAGGAGTACTTCGGCAGAACCCCGCAGACTGATGCTCAGGCATCGGAGAAGACTGCGCCCGGGAAGAACTATTACGGGGATCGGATCATGGAGGATGATCCGGGGATGAGCCCGGCTATGAAGGCGCTCCTGCTCGGAGGGCTTATCGGTTTTGTCGGAATCCTTATCATAGCTGAGAAAACGGATGCAGATCTGGATTATGTATCAAGGTTCTGGCTGTGGATGTTGATCCTTACAACCATTTTCCTCGCGGGCCGAATTTTCTTCAAAACCTTCGGCGAGGCGGAGAATTCCTTCCGCTACGATGTGAGACCGAATGCGAACAGCGCGAGCGAAAGAGACGAGCAGATGCGCAGACAGCAGGAGCTCAACGAGCAGACGGCAATCCACATCAACCGGAGAATGCCCCGGGAGGAAGAACAGCAGGAACCGAGGGAAAACAAGCCCTGGTAGGAATAGATTCCTAAAATCTTTCAAATAACGGACACATTCCGCAGCTATACTTGTCCGTGTGCGGTGCATATGCACCGGAAAATGAAAACTGCAATAACAAGGAGAGTCCGAATGAGAAGACGAATCGTTTCACTGATCCTGGGAGTGCTGATGGTTGCGGCACTTGCGGGCTGCAACGGTAGCAAGAACAATACTACCGACATAACCGTAACACCGACCGGCAGCGAATCCGGAAACGGTAACGCCCAGGGAAACGGAGAGGGAGCCAACCTTCTTCATGTCTGCGGCGGCGAGGTCGTTTTGTGCGATCTGTCCATGCTGACGATGCCCGAGGATACCAGTGAGGTGAGCGAGGAGGATATTGAGGCCGAGTACCAGGACGCCATCGAATCCCTGTTGGTTTCCTACCCGAACTATGTGAAGGATGAGAGCCGCGACGGCACGCCGATCGTGAGCGGAGACACGGTGAACATCGACTATGTCGGCAAACTGGACGGAGTGGCATTTGACGGCGGAACGGACACGGATTACGATCTCACCATCGGTTCGGGGACATTTATCGAGGATTTTGAGAACGGGCTGATCGGGAAGACCGTCGGCACCACAGTGGATATCTCGACGCGCTTCCCCGAGGATTACACCAGCGTGGATCTGGCCGGAAAGACGACGGTCTTCACCATCACCATCAACTATGTCGGTAAGCAGTCCGAGACCGCTGATGACGACTATATCAACCGCCTCTCGGAGGGGGCCTACAAGACGCTGGAGGCGTATCGCGAGGCGATCAAGGCGGATATGATCGCGGAGGCGAAGGAAAAATACGAGAACGAAGTCTTCGATTCGATCTTAAAGCAGATGGTCGACAACTCGGAGTTTAAGAGCGTCCTTCAGGAGGACATCGATTATTTTGAGAACGATATGATCGAGTACTACAAATCCTACGCGCAGTACTACGGAGGCGAGCTGGAAAATGTGGTTTCCATGTTCGGCTACGAGACCTATGACGAGTTTTTGAAGTACGTCCATACCAGTTCCGAGCGGTATGTGAAGGAGTACATGGTGCTTCAGGAGATCGCAAAGCTTGAATCCCTCACCCCGAGCGAGGAGGAGTATGTAAAGCGCGTGAACGATTACATGGCGTCCTCGTCCTTCGGATCGGTGGCGGAGTTTGAGGAGTACTACTCGAAGGAATACCTGAATTACTGCATCGAGAACGACCTTGCGATGGAGTTTTTGGTGGACCGCGCAAAGCAGAACTCGGTCCAGTAAGAGCGGGGAAGGGCATTTTCCGAAATGCTTTCCAAGCAAGGCTTGCCTGCGGGCGGAAAATGTGATACAATCAGCCGGCGGCAGCACAGATGATCGCGCCGGCAACGGTGAGGAAAGTCCGGGCTATACAGGGCAGAGTGCCGGATAACGTCCGGTGGAGGTAACTCCAAGGAAAGTGCAACAGAGAACAGACCGCCGCGCAAGCGGTAAGGGTGGAACGGCAGTGTAAGAGACTACCGCCTTCACGGTAACGCGAAGGGCAGTGTAAACCCCACTCATAGCAAGACCGAACAGGAGGCGATACGGCGGCCCGTCGTGCCTCCGGGTAGGTTGCGTTCCGCGCTCGGAAGGGTGCGGAGGAGCTGTGCGGTAACGCACAGTCAAGACAGATGATCATCCGAGACAGAACCCGGCTTACCGTGCTGCCGCAGCTTTGAAAGGATTCCGATGAGGGTCCTTTTTTTCTTGCCTTTTTTCACCGTTTGGAGTATGATAAAAGATGGTATTACATGAGTTCGCGGCATGGGGGCCGACGAATTCGGAAAGGGGTGTCGGAATGGATGAATTGACGGAAGCTTTGATGGACAAAATGGACGTCAAGACAGTCTTTACCATTCCCATCTTCGGCGGAATCGCCGTCTCGGAGTCTGTCGTCGTGACGTGGATCATCATGGCGGCGCTCATCCTGTTTGCCATTCTGATGACGCGGGGTCTTCGCGTCAATAAAATCTCGAAGCGCCAGGCATTTCTGGAGTGGATGGTCACGAAGCTCGACAGCATGGTCGACGGTATGCTCGGAGGCCACGCGAAGGTGTTCGGCGAGTATCTGGTCACGATCCTTCTCTACATCGGCATAGCGAACATTGTCGGCATTTTCGGCTTGAAATCACCGACCAAGGACCTTAACGTAACCATCGCTCTTGCGTTGATGAGCATCGTTTTGGTGGAGGCCGCAGGCATCTATTTTCTGGGCATGAAGCGGCACCTGCACAAGTTCATCGAGCCGACGCCGGTGGTTCTTCCCATCAATATTCTGGAGGTTGTCACGAAGCCGTTGTCGCTTTGCATGCGACTCTTCGGTAACGTCATTGGTGCATTTGTCATCATGGCACTTTTGGAGCACGTGATCCCCATCGGAATCCCCATGGTGTTCAGTCTGTATTTTGACTTCTTCGACGGCCTTCTGCAGGCGTACGTCTTCGTCTTCCTGACCGGACTGTATCTGACAGAGGCTGTGGAGTAGGTCAGGCTTGAAATCGATCAACAAAGCATTTTCAGAATAAAAAGAAACGAGGTACACGAGTATGAGTACAACAGCATTGATTGCCATCGGCGCGGGAATCGCGGTACTGGCAGCAGTGGGAGCCGGCATCGGCATCGGTATCGCCACGGGTAAGGCCGTGGAGGCAATTGCGAGACAGCCTGAGGCGGAGAGCAAGATCAGCAAGAACCTGATCCTCGGCTGCGCCCTCGCGGAGGCGACCGCAATCTACGGTTTCGTTATCGCGTTGTTCATCATCATTTTGCTGAAGTAAACAAATCATCCGAAGGAAGAAATTATCATGCTTGAGATAGGCTGGAATCTTTTGTTCACAGTCATCAATCTCGTGATTTTGTTTATCGCCATGAAGATCTTCCTCTTTAAGCCGGTGCGCAATATCATTGCGAAGCGGCAGGAGGAGGCGGATGCGGCGAGAACGGAAGCTGAGGCGATGGCTGCG
>CACZRV010000107.1 GCA_902783725.1 uncultured Lachnospiraceae bacterium
TGACTACTTTGCCCATAATTTCGTTCCTCCTGTGGATGCGATTCGTTCGGTTTGTCTGCGGCAAATGCCGCCCCTTTTTGCGGCTTCAATCGGGAGCTCCCGGTCGCGCCTTCATCTCGATTATTATACTACCGGAGAGCCCAAAAGTCAAAACCTAAGAGCCCCTGACATTGACTTTTTTGCCGCCGCAGGGTAAGATGTACGGAAAGGAACACGGGGCGCGAGGATGCCACGGAAGGTCTTGGGGGTTACACGGAATGTACAGGATTCTCAAAAACACGGAGGAACATACGATACTGCTTCCTGCCACGCTGGACGAGCATTTTCCGCTGCTTCGGTTCATGTTCTGGTCGAAGGGAAATGCCGTGGTGCCGCTTACGGAGAGCGATGAGTTTGCGGTTCGCGAGGAGGGGCTTAAGTACTCCAACTACGACATCTGCTATCCGTACGTGCTGATGGCAGGGCAGATCATGCGGGCGCTGCAAAGCGGGCGGTACGACCCGAAGAAGACGTCGGTTTTGATCCCGACGGCCGGCGATGCGTGCCGCGGGGCCTGCTATATCGGAATGATGGAGAAGTCGCTTCAGAAGGCGGGCTTTCCGGACACCCACATGATGACCGTCAACGTGCGCCATGTGTGCAACGAAATCTCCTTAAAGATTACCACGGACACGGCGATCCGCGGGTTGTTCGGTTTGTTTTACAGCGACATTCTGATGATGCTTGCCAACCAGACGCGGCCCTATGAGGTGCGAAAAGGCGAGACGGAGGCGCTGCGCCGCCGGTGGTATAAGGAGCTCTCAAAGGACATCCGCCTGGGGCGACATCTGACGCTTCGGCATATGCGGAAGAATTTTGCGCGGATTGCGGAGTCGTTCCGGGCGATCGAGCGGACCGGTGAGGAGCGGCAGAAGATCGGGATCGTGGCGGAATTTTACGCAAAATACTGCGCACTCGGGAACTGGAACCTGATTTCCTACCTGGAGGAGCACGGCTGTGAGGCGATTGTCGGCGGGGTCTCGTGGTACATGCTCTACTGTATCGACTCGCACAAGCCCGAAAAATGGGGCCCCGAGCGCGTGGGCTTTGAGGCGGTCAAGAAGCTGATGACCCACGTCCAGACCGATATGCTTTACGCGATGAAGAAAGCAGGCTTCCACGTGCCGAGCCGCTACGAGGTTATGGACAAAAACTCGAGGCCGTACGTTTCGCACAATCTCATCAACGCCGACGGCTGGCTTATGGGAGCGGAGGCGGTGGACCACATCCGCCACGGCGTTCGGAAAATTCTGTGCAACGCGCCCTTTGGGTGCCTCCCGAATGTCTGCGCGGGGCGCGGCGTCTACCCGAACATCCGGCGGGAGTTCCCGGACGTGATGCTGATGGTGATCGAGACGGACTCCGCAGGTTCGAAGCTTAACTACTACAACCGTGTGCAGATGGTGATCGACACAAAGATGCCGCCGCGGCAGCGGAAATCGCGAACGGTAAACGGTGAATAGTGAATGGCGAATGCGGAAAGAAGCTTCGAGAGGAAAACTCGCGAAGAAGCAGGAGTGAAACGAAAAACACCCGGGCTGCGGCCCGGGTGATATTTTTACCCCTAAAAAGAGGAGAAGCCCGAGTAAGTTACCTTACCGGGCCAATATTATATGAAAATTTGAATAGGCTTTAGTTATGAAGAAGTTCTCTCTTTTCTATGTCTGCATTATAACGCACAAATATGAGCAGAGTTTGTCGGAAAAGACAACACTTTGTAAACATTTCACCTGATTTCGATTTACAAACCGATCCGGCGGTCCTTTACATTTTTCGCCGGATCCGCAGCATTCTGCCGGTCCGGACATAAAAAAAGAACCCCATAAAAGAGGAGAAGCCCGAGTAAGTTTTGCCTTACCGGGCTGATATTATATGAAAATTTGAATAGGCTTTGTTGAATCGGGATGTTCTTGCTTCCCTCTCTCTTATGACTGCATTATATCGTACAAATATTAGCAGAGTTTGTCGAACTTTATAATAAAATGTTAACATTTTGAAAACAAAGGCAACAACTTCAACCGAAGACAGAACTGCCGCACGGGCGACGAAAACGTGATTTCAGGAGCCTGTGCGGCAGTTCTGTTTTGAGGGCGGCAACGTATGTTGCCGCCCAATACATGAGCAAAAACATGAGCAGCGCGAGTGTTTTTGCGAATGGATTCGGTTGAAGGGCGGCAACGTATGTTGCCGCCCAATACATGAGCAAAAACACGAGCAGCGCGAGTGTTTTTGCGAATGGATTCGGTTGAAGTACGGCAACGTATGTTGCCGCCCAATACATGAGCAAAAACACGAGCGGCGCGAGTGTTTTTGCGAATGGATTCGGTTGAAGTGCTAGTGCCGGCAACGCATTTGTTTCCTTTTTCCTCCCCGCCCCTGCAACCGCCCCCAACCGTTTGTCGTATAGGTAAACAGAGGGTTGTTTTCCGCAAACGCAGCTTGTATAACCCTTTACATTTCCTGCCTCAAACACCGTGTGTTTGGTTGACAGAGCGCAAATAATCCGCTACACTATAGGCAGAAAGCGCAGACGCTTTCGGAAAGGGAGAAATTGCATATGAGAAAACGAACAAAGGCACTTGCGCTGTTGCTGCTTGTGATGGTATGCACATGCGCGTGCGGGGGGAAGTTCAGAAAGGCGGATCCGGCAGAGAAGGTCACGCCGACGCCGACGATCACGATGAGCCCGTATAACGCGATGCTCACGGAGGAGGCAAGGCAGCTTTCCAGGGATGATTCCCTGAATGAGCTTGCAGGAATCACACCGACGAATTGCGGGGAGATGACGAAGAAGTTCCTGGGATTTGACGCAAAGATCTTCGATGACTGGACGTTCTATGAATCAAAATTCGAGGCTTCGGAACTCAAGCTGATCTACGACACGCACGTCATGAAGGACGGTATGATGGACTGCCTTCGCACCATCATTGAAAAGACGGAGGAAGTCAGCACCGACGGAATTCACAAAGTCAAGTACGATGTGGAGAAGGGGCGCATCATGGATCCGGAGACGATCACGGTGGATGATTACATGAAAGGGTACATGTCCGGAACAAACGCCTGGTATTATGTGTACGGCGACAAGCACATCCGCGTCGAATCCTTCCTGGAGGAGGGACTTGCGACGCTGCGTTTCATCTTCCAGAAATGAATTTGTTGAAAGGGAAGACATCATTTGATGTCTTCCTTTTTTGCTTGTTGAAAGCACGTTAAGCCTAAAAAGGTTCTTAGAATTTGTTAATTGTTCACAAAACAAGGCGGTTAACACACATCGAAGAAATGCAGTAAGAACGCTAAATATAGTAGTAGCTCACAAAAAACACAATATACAGAGATTACAACTTGACATTGTGATAAGAAAGTGTTAAGATTACGGCGAGAAACAGATAGGTTTCTTGATACTACGGGGTACAGGAGGTGTCTATGGCTACGTTAGGAGATAGGCTAAAGGAATTGTTGACTAAAGCAGGGTTGACGCAGCATGATTTGGCGGAAAAAGCTGGCTGCACGGAAGCGGCAATTTCCCACTACATCAAAGGAGATCGAACGCCAAGATCCAGTGTTCTCGCAAAGATTGCTACTGTGTTAAATACTACATCAGATTATCTTAGCGAGGGAATACCGGTTGATTCTAAGGAAGAGTTGGTTTATGCGAAAAAGTTAATTGCTAGAAACGCTTCAAAGATGTCTACGGCTGAGAAAAGAGAGTTCTTGAGTATTCTTCTGGGAGGAGATGATGAGCAAGGAACGATGGAAACTGACTGATGAAGAATACGAGTTTATCAAGGGCGAAGTGGCTCATGTGTTGCTACGATACCAAATCCGATGCGTTCCGGTTAATGGGTTCGAAATAGCGAGAGAGATGGGGATACTCTTAATTCCGTATTCATCGTTGTCACAAAAAGCACTTGCAAAAGCCGAGGAGGCAAGTGAAGACGGCTTTGTTGTGGAAGAAAACGATGGTCGCGAATACATATACTATAACGATATTGGCAAGAGCAAGGAGCGACAGAATTGGACAGTTCTTCATGAGATTGGTCATATAGTTCTCGATCACAGTGGAATTAATCCGGAACGAGAGGAGGATGAAGCTAACTTTTTTGCCAAGTTTGCTATAGCACCGCCGGTGTATGTATATCGGGTCGGGGTAGAGTCTTCAGAAGAATTGCACAGAGTGTTTGATGTTTCAAATGAAGAAGCCATATACGCGTATGAATACTATCTGACATGGAAGGAAGGTTATTATTTGGTGAAACGGTTGAAATCCTATGAGCTGGCTTTATGGAATTGGTACACTTCTTGGAAAGCGAAACTATAAGCTTTTAGAGTTGATTGATGTAGGTGTGAAAAAGCACCATGCTTGTAGCGGGAACTACAATCACGGTGCTGTTCGAGCGCAAGGTCTCGAATCTGAACATTTACATTTTATCATAGACTTTGCATTATTGCAATAACGATGTAACTTGTGTAGCAGAATGCTATGCATGAACCTCCTTACAGCGCAAGGCCTCGAGTCTGAACAATTCATGGGAAAGCGCTGTAAGACCAGCCTCCGGGAGAACTGTGCTCTTCTTCCGGTTGTACTCAAGAAAGGAGTTCTTTCTCATGAGCAAAACGAATTCGCAACGTAGAAGTTGCAAAGATGTTTTTAATGCTTTTTTAGTAAAAAAAGCAAGTTATGATGGCCTGTTCGAGTTTCCTTGCATATGGCCTACGCAGGATGTGCCTAACAAGTTGATTGCGTTTTCAAAGGCCCTATCAAGCAAGGATTATAACCGATGGGTGCACTTCTTCGAAGATGATTACCTTTTCGAAAGAATATGGCGAAGGCCGAGAAAGTATCTTGACATTTTGAAGCGTTTCAACGGCGTTATTCTTCCCGACTTTAGCTTGTACAGGGACATGCCATTTGTGATGCAGCTATGGAACATTTACCGTAGCAGAGCTGTTGGACACTGGCTGCAGATCAATGGAGTAAAGGTTATTCCCAATGTCCGCTATGGTGATCAAAGAACATATCGAATTTGTTGTGATGGAATAGCAGAACACTGCGTAATAGCGGTTGGCTCACATGGAGCGATGCGCTGTGCAAGTAATCGAGCTGCGTTTCTGAATGGGCTGGATGTAGTAGTTAGAAGGCTTAGGCCGTCGGCTATCGTAATCTATGGTACTGCACGGTATAAGTATTTTGCCAAATATACAGAGCTGGGAATCCAAATAGTTCCCTTTGAGAGCGATTGTGCCGCCTCGCACAAGGAGGTGGTATAGATGGGAACCGGGATTCATGGAGGTTTCGGCCAAACAAAAGGCATAAAAAGGAGCGACCAACTCCGAATGAACCTTCAGCTGTTTGCTTCGAAGGTGTTTGAAGTAGGAGGTCACATATCGGATGATAGTTTTGCTGGTCATCGAGAGTTCTTTTTGGGAAAAACAGCAAAACGAATCGAGAAAGAGCTGAACCAGCAGGGCTACAAGACGCATATTGAACATTCGACACACGTAAAGTCAAAGGCCAGAAAAATTGTAGTTGAGAATAGTGGAAAGACAAAAAACGTGACCTCTGTTCAAGTATCCCCTGGATCGCGAAGACATGGTGACACTCCATATGTTAAAGTTAGCACAAATGATGCAGGGAAGTTTAAAGTTGTTTCGGACAAGGATAAGTACAAGTCAGATGGCCATGAGACAGCAAAAGTATTCTTTGCAAGGAGGAAGAAAAAATGAGCAGATTTATTACTGAGAGTATCGTTCCTTACAAGGGAACAGAGTCCTTTAGGTTTGGTATGCGCCTTGATGAAGTGAAATCTCTTCTGAAGGAAGAGCACGTTGCGTTCGATCAGATGACGGAATCTCATAATGGATGTACGCCTGAGGTGCCGTGGATTGTTCTTAGAATAGAGGACAGCATTACGCTTTGCTTCGTTGAGGGAATTCTATTTGAAGCAGTATTGGAAAACCGGTATGAGGGGCATCTCCCGAACGGAATAGCAGTCGGAATGAAGATGAAGGATGCAGCCGAAATCGATGCGACTCTTCAGTATGACGATGAAGAGGAGGACTATGTCTCTGATAATGGGTATTGGATTGAAGATGATTTGGAAAATTACCAAATAGAGTCCATTACTGTTTTCGTTCCGGAGGCAAGCGACGGAGAAACATTTTTCCGTTATGACTGGATTCAGGAATGCATCAATCGCTACGGAAAATGATTCAATGGTCATTTGAAGGCTTATTGAGGACCTTTAAACATCAACAAGAATTTATCGAATTACGATAAATTCTTGTTGACTAACAACCAAGTGTGTGGTATGATACGCACAAACACAGAATCGACGGACAACAGCCCGGCAACACGATCCGTGTTGCCGGGCGTTTTCGTTTGCGGAGGGAAAAATGAAACAAAAGGAATTGTCATTTTGGCTTAAGTGTGTGATCGCGGGGGTTGCCGTCTGCGGACTGATCATCTATGCGGTGCTCATCCCGCGACTGGCGGACTACTGCGTAACGCAGGGGACGCTGGCGTCGGGGGATTCCCTCGTGTGGATGATCTCCGTGTGGGTGTCGGCGCTGCCTTGCTACGCGGTTTTGGTGCTGGCGTGGCGGATTGCCGTCAACATCGGGGAGAACCGTTCATTTTCCATCGCGAATGCGAAGCTTTTGAAGTGGATCTCGTACCTCACCCTGGCGGATGTCGTGTATTTCTTCGCGGTGAATGTGTGCTTTCTGTTGATGGATAAGACGCCGGCGATCATGATGGGCGTGGCGCTGGTCATCTGCTTCTTCGGGACAGCATTTTCCGTGTGCGCGGCAGCGCTGTCGCACCTTGTGGTGAAGGCCGCGGCGATCGAGGAAGAGAACGAGCTGACGGTATAAAAGAGGGAGAGTGCCATGAGAGATTTTGAGGAAAATGAAGTGTTGACGGGCGAGGAAGTGACACCGAACGGCCATCTGGTGTTCAACATCGACGTCATGCTTGCAAAGCGGAAAATGAGCGTGACCGAGCTCGCGAGGAAGGTGGGCATCACGCTTGCGAACATGTCGATCCTAAAGAGCGGAAAGGCGAAGGCGATCAAGGTCTCGACCATCGAGAAACTGTGCGAGATCCTTGCGTGCCAGCCGGGCGATCTGTTCGAGTATGTGAAAGACAACGAGTGACTGTGTGGGGGAGAATGAAAATGAAAGAGAATCTGTATCTGCGAAAGCTCGCGGTGAGCATTGTTTATGCCGTAGTGTTCACCGCATGCCTTTATAAGGCGCCGCACGGGATCACGTTTCCCGTGTTTGCGATTGCGACGGCGGCTGCATTTTTCGTCGTGCTGCGGCTTCTGGGGGAGACCGTAAAAAAGCAGGCGTACGTCATCGTCGCGGGGATCACCGTACTGGCAATTCATGTGTGCACGACGGGCAGCCCGTACCTGATCCTTGTGGACAAACTGTTGATCTTCGTTCTGTTTTTTGTGCTGTTTCTGCATTGTCTCTACGACGATTCGAAGTGGGACGTGACCGGTTATTGCTCTGCGATCCTGGCGTTTCTGTGCTCCTCGGTTTCCTTCGTCGGCAGCGTCATAACCGACGCGGTGGCCCTTCGAAAGGAGAAGGCGGAGGCGGCCGAGGTTGCGGGAGAGAAACAGGAGAAGGAGGGGACTGCGAGATACGTTGTCCTCGGACTGGTCATCTCGATTCCGCTGCTGGCGGTCATCGTTCCGCTGCTGGCATCGTCGGATGCGGTGTTCGCAAACGTGGTTTCGGATGCGTTAAAACTCGAGATTGACGAGGATTTTCTGGGGGTCGCGGCCCTCGCGGTCGGCATGTTCCTCGTTTCCTACGCATTGATCACGCGGTGCGCGCGGCGGATGGAAGTGCTGGAGACTCCGGCGGCGGAGAAAAAGCGCAACCCCGTCACCGCGATCACGGCGGTGACCGTAATCCTCATTGTCTACGGCATATATTGCGGCATCCAGGTGTACTATCTCTTCCTGGGCGCGGGCAGGCTGCCGGAGGGTTATACGTACGCGACGTACGTCCACGAGGGCTTCTACGAGCTCGTGGCAGTGTGCGTGATCAATCTGGTCATGGTGCTTTTCTGTCAGAAACATTCGAAGGAGCACGCCGTTCTGCGCGTATTGCTGACCATCGTGTGCGCCTGCACGTATGTGATGCTCGGGTCGAGCCTGTACCGCATGATCCTCTACATCGAGGCCTACGGCTTCACCTTCCTGCGTGCCTTCGTGCTGTGGGCGCTGGCGGTGATCGCCCTGGTGATGGCGGCCGCGGTTGCGCTTGTGCATCAGGCGCGGTTCCCCTTCGTAAAATGCTCCCTGGCCGCGCTTGTGCTGACCTGGGCGGTATTTGCCTACAGCTATCCCGACCGATGGATCGCCAAATACAACATCGAGAAGGACTTTGACACGTGCTACATGATCTCGGAGCTGTCCTCTGACGCGGTGCCCGTGGTGGTGGAGCACTGGGACGAGATTGACTGGAAGTCCCATAAATCGATGGGCGCCGACTATGAGAAGAAATTCGGGGAAGACACGGTGGGGAAGGATTTTCGCAATTTCAATTTCTCCGAGAGCCGGGCGCGGGAGGCGCTTCGAAAGCGCAATCAGGCGAAATAAGGCAAGATTGTTCACAAATACGGCGTCCTGTGGTACAATAATGCAAATGATGCGGGCTCCGGATGGGGTTCGCAATCGGAAAATGATGCGAGGCGGCAATATGGAGTCAACGTTAATTCGGACCTGGTCGGAAATCGATCTGGATGCTTTAATCCACAACTACAGGACACTGCGGGCGCACGTCGGTGCGGGCGTTAGGTTTCTGGGCGTTGTGAAGGCGGATGCCTACGGGCACGGTGCGGTCGTGGTGGCGCGCACGCTCCAGGAGGAGGGCGCGGACTATCTGGCGGTCAGCAGCATCGACGAGGCGATGGAGCTTCGTGTCAACGGAATCACCATGCCGATCTTAATCCTCGGACACACGCCGAAGGAGCAGGTCGGAAGGCTGCTTGAGTACAATATCACGCAGGCTGTGACGTGCAAGGCGAAGGCGGTTGAGTACTCGGAGGAGGCGACTCGCCTGGGAGGGACGCTTCGCATTCACATCAAGGTAGACACGGGCATGTCGCGGCTCGGGTATCTGTGCGACGGAGACCTCTTTTCTACAGGAGTAGAAGGCATATGCGAAGCGGTTTGCATGCCGGGGCTTGACGCCGAAGGGATCTTCACGCATTTTGCGCTTTCGGACGAGCCGGGCGAGGAGGCGAAGGCGTACACGGAGCATCAGTTCAAGCTTTTTACGGACGTGATCCGCGGCGTGGAGGAGCGCATCGGCCGCAAATTCCGCCTGCGTCACTGCTCCAACACCGGCGCGGTGGCACGCTATCCGCAGACCTACCTTGACATGGTTCGCCCTGGCCTTCTGTTGTACGGCTACGGCGACTTCGCGGCGGAGCTCGGACTCCGTCCGGTGATGACCTTAAAGACCAACGTAAGCACCATTAAGATTTATCCTGCCGGCACGGCGATCAGCTACGGCGGCATTTATAAAACCACCCGCACGGAGCGCATCGGCGTACTTCCGTACGGCTACGCGGACGGCTTCTTCCGCTGTCTCTCGAACCGTTGCAGCCTGATGACCGCGGACGGTCCGGCGCCGCAGCGCGGCAAGATCTGCATGGACATGTGCATGATCGACCTCACGGACAAGCCCAACGTCGGGATCGGTTCGGAGATCGAGGTCTTCGGCGCGCACAATCCGATCGAGCGCATGGCGGAGCTTGCGGGCACCATTCCGTACGAGCTGACCTGCGCGGTCAGCAAGAGGGTTCCCCGCCGGTACATCCGCGGCGGAGAGGTGATCGAAGAGGAATTGATGCTCCGGATGTAGCAGTTCGGTGAGCGTATCACGGGAATCCGCGGGAGAAATATCGGGACAGTATATGAAAAAAGCGCTTTATGTGATTTCGGAGTATTTGCTTTTGTTCGGCCTGGCCGCGTTCATCGGCTGGGTGTATGAGATTGTCTGCGTCTACGTGCTGTACGGGGAATACTTCGACCGCGGGGTGCTGCATTTGCCGATGTGCCCGATCTACGGTTTCGGCATTCTCTTTTTGATGTTTGTCTTCCGAAAGACGAAAAATGTTTTCCTTATATTTTTCGGCAGCGCGATCCTCACGACGGTGATCGAGCTCGGCGCGTCCTACGTGATCGAGTATTTTCTGAAGGACACGCTGTGGGACTACAGCGACTGGGCCTTCGACTATCAGGGGCGCATCTCTTTGATCAGCAGCGCGATGTTCGGCTTGATGGCGGTACTGTTCCTTCGGCTGGTCCGCCCGCCGGTGGGGAAAACCTTCCGCTCGAAGGCGCGACCGTTCCTTACGGTGTTTACCCTGGCGCTTGCGTGCTTTTGCGTGTGCTGGGAGCTGCGGTTTCTGCTACATTAATACGACATTAACACTCCATTGATGTTAAATTAAATTTACTTTTTCGGCCTCAAAGGTATTGTTTTTTGACGAAAAATGTGGTAATATGTCCTCAGTCAAAGGGGAAAACCCCGAGGAACCTGCGGTCGGCGCGTGACGGCCGCGCGAATACTATCATGGAGGTGCGTATATGCATATTCTTATTTCTCTTGCAATCGGTGCTCTTTGCGGTTGGCTGGCAGGCCAGTTGATGGGCTCCAAGGATAAGGGATTGATCATCAATATCATTCTCGGTATTATCGGCGGCGCGCTCGGTAGCTGGGTGTTCGGCCTCATCGGAGTTCACTTCGTAGGAATTCTCGGCAACATCGTAGGCGGTGTTCTCGGAACCTGCATCCTGATTGCCATCGGAAGATTCCTCACCAAAAAGTAGACTTCGGTCGCAATATACGGTTGAAACGTGAAACAATGGGGCTGCCGTGTTGCAGCCCCGTTTTCATGTAAGTGTGTTTGGAGGATGTTATGAAGAGAGTGATCAATGCATTTCTGTTTTTTACATTGATCTTATTGCTGATCGCGACTCTCAGTGTCGGTAAGGATTACCTGCGCTACCGCTCGTTGACCCATGTTTTCGTTGTCGCGCTCTTTGCGGTCCTGGAGATCAAGGGCATCAAGTCGACGTACCGGAAGGCCTTCCCGCCGCAGAAGACGGTGTATGTGCCTCAGGCACCGCAAATGATGCCGCAGCAGATGATGCCTCAGCAAATGATGCCGATAGCGCCCAATGTGGAACCGAATCCGGAGATGGACCATGTGGACGACATGGCTGTGCAGTACAATCCGTATTTTTCGGATGTCTACGAGGAGCAGCTGGCGGCACAGCGTGAGAAGCAGCAGATGATTCAGAAACAGCTGGAGCAGCAACAGGAGCTTCAGCAGCAGATTTTGCAGCAACAGCAGATCATTCGTGAGCAGGTGCTGCAGCAGCAGATGATGCAGGATGAACTGGCCCGGCAGGCGAGCGAGCAGACGTTCCCGCCGGATATGAGGTGACGAGGTTTTGGACGCAGTAGAGTTGTATTTGGAAAATATCGGCGAGGACGATGCGCCCTTGCTGGGAGCGATGGGGGAGGATTTTACCACCGCCGAAGTCAAGAAGATGATACTTGATTTAGTGTGCCTTCTCGGCGAGGAGGGTGGCGAGAACACGGAGACAAGCGAGAAGGTGCTGCTGCGGCTGTTGTCGTTCGTTGCGATGGAGCCGGCGCCCGAAGGCATGGAGGAGATTTCCGACTGCGATCGGTACGCCTGCCTGCGGAGGCTGGAGGACGTTCGCAAGCGTGAGACCACCGGCGCGGAGACGCGCAAGCACATCTTCTTGGTGCAGTACCTGCTGCGCGGGTATGCGTGCCACTGCAAATGACAGAATCGTTGCGGAGCGCGCCGGAGAAACAGTATGGGGATGAATAAGGAACATGACGGCAGAGGAAAGCCGTTTGCAAAGCGTGGGAGACTTCTTCGCCTGCTGATAGCCGCAGGCGGAGAGGTCTTTTGCGCTTTATTGCTTGCTTTTCTGTGCCTTTTGTTTGTAAATACAGCCCGGGCCGAGGACATCGAGGAGACCGTCCCGTACCGGACGAGCGGCATCGGCGGGGCGCCGCAGGATGCGGAGATGAACGTGGTTTACAGCGACACGTTCTTCTCGGAGAGCTCCTACAAAATGAACATGGACATCGGCAGGCTCGCGCTGCGGCTGTCATTTTTCGGCTTCGGATCCGGAGAAAATTCGGACGCGACGAACCTTCTGCGGCTGTTCGACGTGCTGGGCATCCGCTACGAGGAAGGCGACGGGGGGACCGTGCATTTTGTGACGCCGGGGGCGGACACCATCGGATTTGCGTACGGTGTGCGCGAGCTTTCGGCGGATGAGATTCTGGTTGTCGCGGTGGTTCGCGGCGGAAACTACCAGACGGAATGGGCAGGGAATTTTACGCTGGGGACGACGGCGGACCACGAGGGCTTTAAGACCTGCGCGGACCTTGTGACGGAGGAGCTTTCGGAGTATCTGCGCAGTCTTTCGGGCAGGAAGGTATCGCTGCTGTTGACCGGATACTCCCGCGGTGCGGCGGTGTCCAACCTTGCGGCGGCCGATCTGGACCGGCTGGCGTCCGAGGGAAAGCTCGGCGCTGTCGCGCCGGAGAACCTTTACGCGTATTGCTTTGCGTGCCCGCTGACGACCACGCGGGAGGACACTTCCGGGGAGCTGTTTGCCAACATTTTCTCCTTCGTGCACCCGGCGGACCCGGTTCCGAAGGTTGCCCCCGGAAAATGGGGCTACCGCAGATACGGCACGACGGTGATCCTTCCCACAGCGGTCAACGATGATGCCTATTACAAGACCTTTTCCAAAGAATTTTGCGAGGCGTATCAGAAGTTTACAAAGTCCGATGCCATCCCGCCGGAGGGCGGCAGCGCACTGACACAGGACCGCGACATGACAGTCCTGGCGGAGCGATTGATCTCCCGTACGGTCTATGCGAAAACCGTGCAGGGCGCGATCCGGTCGGCTTTCCTGGGGGACGGCTCCGAGACTTCGAACAATCCCATGGCCTCGATGATCACTTCCTTTTTGGGAGGCCTCGCCGGGGCAGCCGGCGGAGAGACCGGCGGAGGGATTCCGGGCGGCGCGATGGTGGCACATGCGCCGGAGTTGTACCTTGCCGCGCTGGAGACCCTGGGGGACGGCTCGCGGTTAACGACCGTCCGCCGGCAGTACGGTTATCTCACATACGGCGGGGAAGTCACCGTCTCGGTCATGGATTCCGCAGGCAACGTGTTCACACCGAAGGTCGACGACATGCTCGCCGGCAGGGAAGGGGCGCGGATGGTGATGCAGTACGGTTCCGGTGGGGAGGTTTCGCTTTTGTATTCCCCGGAGGAGCGGTATGCGGTTGCATTTTCCGCGGAGGCGGACAAAGAGCTTTCGCTTTCCTGCGGGGTCATCGACAGTACGATCGCTACGGACATTCGAAGAAGTGAATTCAACAAAGTAAAGCTTGCATCGGGCGAGAGCCTCGTGCTTGTCACAGGCCCGGAAGGGACGGCGCTGTACCGGGTGTCTGCCGGCGCACTGCCGGGCGTGTTTATGAGCGTTCAAAGCGGCGGCAGGCCGGACGCTTCGGTCGCGACGTCGGTGAAGGCGGACAAACAATTCGGAGAGAGTGAGGATACGCCGGTGACACCGACGCCGGAGCTCTCCGCAGAGCCCTCGCAGGAGGCGACGCCGACGCCTGCAGGGGGCACGGAGGCCAGGGTTTCTCCGATGCCGACCCTGACGCCGATCCCGACGCCGTCACCTGCGGTTTCGGATGCGGGGGACGAACGCGCCCCCAAGCCCTTATGGAAAATGCTTGCGATCGCAAGCGGTATCATCCTGTTACTCAGTACGGTATGTTTTATCCGAAGAAAGAAAGGAGATCAGAAATGAACGAAAACAACACAGTAACCAGAACCTCCGGCGAGGCCATCGCAAGGCTGCAGGAGCAGAGAAACGCAGCAGGCAAATCCATGCTGTTTGTTCTCCTAGGCGCGTTCTTTCTGATCATCCCGCCCATCGGCCTTCTGCTGATCTTCATCGGCTACCAGAAAGTGCAGCGGGCCAGAAGGGAAATGCCGGCCCTGTACAAGGATGCTTTTGTGCGCGAGCCGTTGATGAACAACTTCGAGAATGTAACCTATGAGCCCAACCGCGGATTTTCCGAGGAAAATGTAAAGAACTTCGGGCTGTGCCTGACGGCCAACCGGTTCTGGTCCGAGGATTACATCAATGCGACCTATCAGGGCGTAAACTTTGAGGTCGCGGAAGTCAATGTGGTGGATGTGGACACCTCGTCGGACAGCAGCCGTTCCGAGACGTATTTCGAGGGCCGGATGATGGTGTTCCATTTTCCGAACAAGCTGGTTTCCTCCGTGTCGGTGTTCAGCAAGAAGTTTAAGCACAGAGCTCTCAGCCGCAGGGAGGCGAAGGAGACCGAGGTTGAGCTCGAATCGATGCAGTTCAACAATATTTTCGACGTGTATTCCCTGACGCAGCAGGATGCATTTTACCTGATCACGCCGCACTTTATGGAGCGCCTGCAGCTGCTGGCCGACAAATACCAAAGCATCGCCATGCGCGTTGTGGGCAACCAGGTGATCCTCGCATTCAACGAGCCGGGCAAGAAGATATTCGACCAGAATGTGGAAGTCGGAAAGCTCGATATCGACCAGGAGATGGCGAAGGTGCAGGGCGAGATCGATGACATCAAGATCTTTATCTCGATGATCCTGAACTTAAAGATTTACGGCGGAACCATGATGTAAATTGCGGTAAACGCCGGCACTGCCGGGAACCGCAGGGGGAGAAAACGATGGAAAATAAGCATTTTCCGACAAAAGAGGAGGCCGAGGCGCTGCTTGCGGAGGCGGAGTCCTGCAACCCCGGACCATGGGGCAACCACAGCAGAACCGCGGCGCACTGCGCCGAAGCAATTGCAAAAAGAGCCGGAATGGACGCCGAGCGGGCGTACGTCCTGGGGCTTTTGCACGACATCGGCCGGAAGTTCGGCAAGCGGCATCTGGGGCATGTTTCAGACGGCTATTCCTACATGATGTCCTTGGGGTACGAGGATGCGGCGAAGATCTGCCTTACGCACTCCTTCAACGAGAAGATTATCGACAAATATGTCGGGCGATTCGATACCACCGAGGAGGAGACGCAGCTGATCCGCACACAGCTGGCAGCGGCGGAACTTGATGACTATGACCGGCTGATCCAGCTCTGCGACGCGATTTCCGGGGCGGAGGGCGTGATGGACATCATCGACCGGATGACCGATGTAAAGAACCGTTACGGGGCGTATGACCCCGAAAAATGGAACAAAAATCTGTGACTCAAGGAATACTTTGAGGGCAAAATGGGAATGGATCTGTACGAGGCGGTTGACAAGGAGAATTTCCGGCCTCAGCAGCCGGACTGAGGAAATATCCTGCGCTTCGGAGAACGGATGATTCTACAACAGTAGTACAATGCAAAACAAGGAAGATAAGGAGAGTACATATGGGAAAGAAAAGTCTGGGTCCGAACAATGATTTCTGCCCGCAGACATTGTTTTTGTACGGAACCCGCGATGAGCAGGGCAACCCGGATTTCGGGCTGTTTTGCTGGTTCAGTTATATCTGGGACGGGGAGATGGGCGCGATGTGCTGCATCGGCGGCGACAAGCTCACGAAGGACAATATCAAGAGGAGCAGGGTATTTTCCGCGAATCTGGTCACCGAGGAGCTTCTGCCTGTGGCGGATTATCTCGGCTGCGTGAGCGGCAGTAACCCCGACAAGATGAAGATTCCGCTTGAGATCGGCAGGGGCGCGGTGCTGGATGTTCCGGTGCTCGAAAAATCCCCGGTCGTTTTCGAGCTGGAGGTGACCGACATCGTCAATAAGCACGACGGCGATATCATTCTCTGCAAGATCCGCAATGTGCTGCAGGAGGAGTCGCTGTCCTCCGATGAGACCGTGGAGCAGAAGCTTAAGCGCGTCGCACCGGTCACGACAACGGCGCAGACGTACCTAAGCCATGACGGCAGAAGCCTCGGCGCCTGGGGCGAGCCCATGAAGCGGCTTTGATCCCCTTGGTAGACACGGTTGAAGGAATGCTTCGAAAGCAGTGAGCAGTAAGAGAGATTAAAGAAAGACCGTCGGCATGTGAAACCGACGGCCTTTTTATGTCTATGACAATCGCTTTTCAAAATCGCCCAGCACGGCGGCCGAAGGATAGACGTTGACAAATGCCAGCGGATCCAGGTCCGGCAGTGCGTGCCGCAGCCGGTGGTATTCGTACTCCGACATGACGCTGATGACGAGCTTGCGCTCGGCGCCGGAGTAGACGCCCGTGCCGGTGAAAACGGTGGCGCTTCGGTTGATGTTGTCCCGGATCCAGTTGCCGATCTCGGTCTCCTTGTTTGTAAAGATATTGACGGTCACGGCGCGGTTTTGCAGGTGAATCTTGTCAATGATCAGTGAGCAGCAGAATGCGGCGATGATGGAGTACACGGCAACCTCGGGGTTGAAGACGATGGCGCAGACCGCGTACACGATGATGTTCACTGCCAGGGAGACGCGGCCGACGGTCAGGATGCGGTACTTCTGGCTCATGACGATGCCGATGATGTCCGTGCCGCCGCCGGAGCCGAAGCCTACGTACAGAAGACCGCTGCCGATGCCCTCGAAAAATCCGCCGACAATGGTATTGGTAAGTGCATCAGAGATGATCGGCTCCTTCGGAATCGGAAGAAGCGACATCAGCGCGCTTTCCAGGATAATGGTAAAGCCGGCCTTGATCATGGGCTTGCCCCCGAGGACTCGCCAGCCGAGGATGACGATCGGGATGTTCATCAGGAAATAAAGGATACCGCGGATGTTGTAAGGTTCCAACGGTGTTCCGACGGAAAGTAGCGAGAGAAGCTGCGCAATACCCGTAAACCCGCCGGAATACAGTCCGCCGGGCAGAATGAAAAAGTTGACTCCGAGACAGTAAATCAGGGAAGCAATGACGCAGATGGTGAAGTTTGTGATACCGCTTTTGACGCTTCCTCTTTTGTTGTCAAACATGTCTGACCTCCGAAACGTGGTGAAACGCGAGCCCCCGGCCCGCATTTCCGACAATCTATTATACCACATCCGGGTATCCTGTGCGAAACCGGAATTCCCGGGAGAAGCGAAGTTTCTCTGCCGCCGGGAAAAATCCGGAAAATCCATCCCCGAATGGAAAACTATATTGCATAAAAACGTGAATTTGCGGCTTGACATATTTCCTCATGTTGGTTACGCTTAGACAAATGCGCGTTATTTGCGGAGGCGTTCCGGCCCGTTGGCCGGAGCGGAAAATCTCCGAAAGATTCAGGAGTAAACAGGTATGATACAGGATATTTTTCCGAGCAAGCTGGACAATCATTATGAGGCATTTTCCCCGAGACCTGAAGATACGCTGGTCTTCTGCGACAGCGACGGGAGACTGTTGGTAAACACCGATGGCGGAAGGGTGCATTTTCCGGTCGGGGGCGATGCGGCCGGCGGGACTACGTCAGATGCGGCCGCCGCGGTTTACCTCTTCTCGCTGGACGGGGAGCGGTATTTTCTGCGGGCGGACGATGCGCCGACAGAAAAGGAGGGCTTTGCGTACCGGACCCTTCGGGAAATCCGCGATCTGTGTGTCGGCAAGGAGGTGTATGCGGCATTTACCGCGTATCATCTGTGGCGGTGGTACCACGACAATCGTTTCTGCGGACGGTGCGGCGGGGCGCTTGCTCACAGTGCCGCCGAGCGCGCGCTGCAGTGCCCTGCCTGCGGCAACACCATCTACCCGCGCATCAATCCTGCGGTGATCGTCGGCGTGACGAAGGGTGATCACATCCTGCTCACCAAATACCGCCGCGGCTATGCGCACAATGCGCTGGTGGCCGGATTTACCGAGATCGGCGAGACCCTTGAGGAGACCGTCGCCCGCGAGGTGATGGAGGAGACGGGAGTTCGCGTCCGAAACATCCGCTATTACAAGTCGCAACCCTGGGGCATGGCGCAGGATATGCTGGTGGGCTTCTACTGCGACGCGGACGGCGACGGCGAGATTCACATGGACGAAAACGAGCTGAAGTACGCCGAGTGGGTGCGCCGCGAGGACATCGTGCTGCAGCCAAACAACTTAAGCCTTACCAATGAAATGATGCGCATGTTCAAAGAAGGGAAGCAGTGAGCTTCCCGCGAAAGAAACGCATGGTCGGCGAACCGTGAGTTCGCAAAGGAGATTCCGATGACACTGGAGGAAGCAAAGAAACTGTACCGCGACTGCGGCGGTGACGACCCATACATCATCTGGCATGAGGCCGGAGAGAAGACACTCGCGGAATACAGTGCCCTTAACATCCCCTTCGAAGTCAAGCGGGAGTGGGCAGCAGAGATTTTAGAGCAGGATTTTGCAAGCATGCAGCGGGAACCGGACCGCTCAAGCAGTGCGGTAGCAGACATCCTTACGATGATGAACTACGAGTACGTAAA
>CACZRV010000108.1 GCA_902783725.1 uncultured Lachnospiraceae bacterium
CTCAACTTCGCCGGACCACTCGGACTTGAAGCCCTCAACGTGGATCTTCTTGCCGGGAGTGAGAAGATCGGAATCTTCCTTGGAGCAGGCTGCCTCATAGATGAAGTAAGCGCCGTCCTTGTCAGCAGCGTAGATGGTGATCTTGTCATTCCACCAGCTCTGCGTGTCCATAACGTAAGCCTCGATGATAACCGGATCGTCAACAGAAGCAGCGACATAGTCTGCATGGCTCATAACGTTGCTTACCGGAGCCTCCGTAGGAGTAGCCTCGGGAGTAGGAGTAGCCTCTGCCTCGGTAGGGGTAGGAGCCGTCGTAGCGGTAGGTGCCTCGGTAGCAGGTGTGGTGTTGTTCTTCTTGTCACCGCATGCGGTCAACGCGAGAACCATAGCCAGAACCGTAACCAGAACCAGTAATTTCTTCATGGTAATTCTCCTTCATAAAAGTGAAAAACTAAAAAACTTTACGCGGTGCAAAACCATCGGGACACTTCCTTCCCGAACGCCTGCAACCACCCTTATTATAGCGATATCACGAAAAATGGCAATAGAAAAAACATGGAAGATTTCATGCTTTTCCGGCCTGTTTTTGTCGCTTTTTCTTCTCGTAGACAACAAATCCGCCCAAAAGAACCCACGTGACCGGCAGTATGATCAGCAGTATTTTGCTGGCCGCAGGCATCGCTCCGAGGTCCTTTGCGGTGACCTTTGCCGCGGGCTTTTCCTCGCCTGTATCGGCGGAAGCTTCGGTGGGAACAATCTGGTCGAGGTGCTTCAGCGCCGACACATCCTTGTAGAGCGACTGAATGTACGCGTCGTCCACGGTGATGCGGCGCCGGCCGGATTTGGTGACATTTTCGATCAGCTCCCCGGCGGCCTCGCGAACCGAGGCGGAGCCGGCGAACACCGGCGTCACGAAGCTGTTCTCGATGTTTTTGAGCAAAAGCTTTGCGGCCTGGATCTTCACGGAGTAGTGCAGGTCGGTGTCGGAGCCCTCCGCCGCGAGATACGCCTGGTACTCGTCGGACTCGTGTGCCTTCGTCGTCACCGGGATGTAACCCTCTGTCTGGGAGTAGGCGATCTGCACCTCGTTCGTCAAAAGGTACTGCAGGAAAATCCATGATGCCACGACCTCGCCGCGGTCGCTCTTGTTGAAGAGACACAACGACGGCCCCTGGGAGATCATTTTCGGATTTTCCGTGTCGAACTGCGGGATCTCCGTCACGACGATCTCAAAGTCCGCCACATCCTCGCTGTGGATGTCGAGGTTAGGGGCGTCCTTGCCCATCCACGTTGCGCCCGCGGTGGAATCCACCGCGAAGATGCACTGGTTGGCATTTAAGTAATTGCCCGGGTAGCTCGAGATTCCGAAGGTGGAAAATGCGCGGTTCTTTCCGTGCTCCGCGATCACCTTCAGAACTTCGGCGGTGTCATCGTTGAACATGAGGATATGGCCGTTTGCGTCCGTGTAATCGATGTTCTTCTGGCGGAGCATCGAGATCATCATGTTGTCGGTGGACTTGTAGATGAAGGGGATGAGCGTCGTCTGGCCGTTGGCCTTGTAGGTGCCGTCTGCATTTTTCGCGAGGGCGGCCTCGGAGACCTCCCAGACATAGTCCCAGGTGACCTTCTCCGGCAGCGTGTAGCCGGTGGCCTCGAGTACGGTCTTGTTGATGTACAAAGCCTCGGTGGAGCGCATGAAGGGCAGCGCGTACTGGCCGTCGGCGATGCGGCACTCCTCGAGGAACTTCCCGACGATCTCATTTTGCGTCGGAGCGTCGAAGCGCACCTCGCTGCCGCCCAGGCCGTAATGCGGGTCGCGCATCAGATCATCGAGCTTCACGACGATGTTGGTGCCCTGCATGTACGTCGCGATGTGGTCGGGGTACGTGATGCACACATTCGGCGTCGTGTCGGTGGAGATGTTCGTGATGACATCGCGGTACAGGGACGGATAATCCATGTACGTCTTCATGGTCACGTGGATGTTCGGGTACAGCGCCTCGAAGTTTTTAATGGCCTGCTTGTAGATCTCCGCCTGCGTCTGGTTGTTGTCATTTTTCGCCCAGAAGGAGATGTTGTACTCCTTCGTCAGATCGACGTTCTCCGGCACGGCAAATTCACCCTGCGACGAGCCGCCGTGGCAGCCGGAGAGCAGCGCCGCGCAGAGCATCAAAGAAAGCAGAAGGGCAACGAACCGCCGTGCGCAGGAACCTTCCCGCCGTGCGCGAGGCAAGGCGAAGCCGCAGGCGAGTGCGGCTGAGCGATGAGACTGCATCGCAGTCGAATCGCCCTCATTGAATCGGCGAGTGAAACGAGCAGATGAAATGAGTAGTCTCATTTAGGCTTTCGTACCTCCTCTCGAAACGCCCTCCATGATCTTGTTGCGGAAGACAAGGAAGAGCACGATCAGCGGTATGGAGATCACGACCACCGCAGCCATCATGGCGGGGATGTTGTCACGGCCGAAGCCGTGCTCGCGGATCTCCTGGATACCGTTGGACACCAGGAAGTATTCGGGTTTGTCGGTGATCAACCGCGGCCATACGTAGGAGTTCCAGCACTCAATGACCTTCAGAATGGCGATGGTCACCAGGGTGGGCCGCGCGATGGGGATCATGACGCGGCGCAGGTATTTGAAGTCCGAAGTGCCGTCCACCTTTGCGGCCTTGTAGAGTTCGTTCGGAATCTGCTCAAAGGTCTCCTTGAGAAGATAAATGTAAAAGACCGACGTGATCGACGGCAGGATCAGACCGGGGAAGGAGTTTCGCAGGTTCCACTCCGTGATGGTCACGTAGTTGGTGATGATGACCAGCTCGTTGGGGATCATCATCAGACTCAAAAACAGCGTGAACACCAGAGTTTTGCCCTTGAACTCGAGTCTTGCGAAGGCAAATGCCGCCAGAATGATCACCACCATCATAAGTCCCGTGGTGACGACCGTGTACACCAGGGTGTTGCCGAAGTATCTGGCGAGCGGTACCGCGGTAAATGCTTCGCTGTAATTTTCCGTGGTCGGCGCCGAAACGTAGAATTTCGGGCGCTGCTCGCTGTTGTAGGAGGCCTGCGTCTTAAAGGACGTGAGCACCATCCAGTAGAACGGGAACAAAACCGCGGCGGCCCAGACGGTGAGGAAGAGGTACAAAAGCGCCTGGCGGATGATCCGTCTGCGCTTTACTGCGCCCGTGAAGTCCGTGGAGGCAGTGCCCGAAAAGGTTGCATTTTCCGTAGCCATACGATTTCCTCCCTTCTTAGTAGTGCACGCTGCGCCTGCTCACCATGAGGTTGATGCAGGTAATCGTGAGGACGATCAGGAACAACAAAAGCGCGGCGGCCGAGGCGTAGGACGGATAGCCGCCCGAAGCGCCGTAGAGCATGTCGTAGACGTAGCCGACCATGGTGTTCATGCCGGCTGCGTTCAAGTCGGTGCCGAACAGGGCCACCTCATCGCTGTAGGCCTTGAATGCGCCGATGAAGCCGGTGATGATCAGGTAGAAGACCATCGGCGAGATCATCGGAAGCGTGATCTTGAAGAAAATGCGCGACGGTTTCGTGCCGTCCACCCGGGCAGCCTTGTAATAGTCGGGGTTGACTGACGCCAGGGCGCTTGTGAGGATCAGCACCTTGAAGGGCAGAACAACCCAGACGGTGTAGATGCACATGACGAGCATTTTCGCCCAGTAGGGGCCGTCGATGAAGTCCACCGAGGGCGCGCCGAAGGCGTTCAGCAGAAGGTTCACCATACCGTCGGTGTAGGCGGTCTTCTTAAAGAGCACCATAAACACGAGACCGACCGCGAGAGTGTTGGTCACATAGGGCAGAAAATACACGGTCTGGTAAAGGTTGCGCAAAGGCTTGATGGACGAGAGCGCGAGCGAAAGCAAAAGCGCGAAGCCCGTCGACACCGGAACCGTGATGATCACAATGAGGAAAGTGTTCTTCAGGGCCTGCACGAAGTACGGGTCGTGGAGAACGTAGGAGTAGTTGAAAAAGCCCGTGCCCTGCGATGTGCGCGTCACGAAATTGAACCCTTCCTCGAAGGAGTACACGACGACATCCACCAGCGGATAGACCATGAAGATGCCGAGAAAGAGGATGGCCGGCAGAAGATAGAGCCAGGCTTTGTATTGTCGCAGTTTTTCTTTCATGGGGACCTCCGTCAGATCACATGAAAATCGATGCGGGTTTCATCCGCTGCGTCGAAGAGATGCAGCTTGGCGGGCTTGATGCGGAAGCGGACCGTGCCGTCCTTCGGATTTACGGGCGCGTCCGACGCGATGATGGCGCGGATGCTCGCAGCCTGCGCTGCGGGGTGCGTTGCCACCACCGAGGTGTCGCGGCCCATGACCTCGATCTTTGACAGGCTCACGGAAAATTCACCGTCCTCCGCCGGGATGAACCCTTCCGGCCGGATGCCGACGAAGACCTTGCGGCTCTCCGCGGGAACTTCGCTGTTATCAAGCGCAAGCGAAAGAATTGCCTCGTCGCCGATGAAGAGCTTGCCGTCCTTCACGGTGCCCTCGAAAACGTTGATCGGCGGGGTACCGAGGAATTTGGCGACGAAGAGGTTGTCCGGATGATCGTAGACATCCTGCGGCTTGCCCATCTGCTGGAACAGGCCGTCCTTCATGACAACGATCTGGTCGGAGATGCTCATGGCCTCCTCCTGGTCGTGGGTGACGAAGACGGTGGTGATGCCGGTCTCATGCTGGATGCGCGCAAGCTCTTCGCGGGTCTGCAGGCGCAGGCGTGCGTCGAGGTTGGAGAGCGGCTCATCGAGGAGAAGAACCGAGGGCATTTTCACAAGGGCGCGTGCGATGGCGACGCGCTGCTGCTGGCCGCCGGAGAGCTCCTTGGGACGGCGCTCGATCAGTTCGTCGATCTGAACAAGCTTGGCAACCTCCATCGCCTTGTCGCGCATCTGCTCCTTCGTGAGCTTCTCGCTGCCGCGGAGATTTCCCAGAGGGAACATGATGTTGTCAAGGACGGTGAGGTGAGGGTAGAGCGCGTAA
>CACZRV010000109.1 GCA_902783725.1 uncultured Lachnospiraceae bacterium
ATGATGCAGGAAAATGCTGCCGTCGAGAAGATCCGCGCAAGCTACCGCTTTGTGGATGTCATCTTCGGCACCCACAACATTTTCCTTTTGGCGGAGCTTTTGTACCGCAGGGAAGTTTCCGGGAAACAGGTGATCTGCGTCTGGGACAAGGCGCAGGGCATCGTGGAATCCCTTCCCCGCATCAACAAATACGGTTTCAAGGCCGGCATCAACATCATGTACGGCTGCGACAACTTCTGCACGTACTGCATCGTTCCCTATGTTCGCGGCAGGGAGCGCTCCCGCGCGGTCGCGGATATCGTCGAGGAGGCGAAGCATCTTGCGGCGAACGGCGTGCGCGAGGTCATGCTTTTGGGGCAGAATGTAAATTCCTACGGCAAAAAGAGCGATGAAGGCATCTCCTTTGCGAAGCTTCTCCGGATGGTGAGCGAGGTCGAGGGAATCGCCAGAGTGCGGTTCATGACGCCGCATCCGAAGGATTTTGCGGATGAATTGATCGAGGAGATTGCGGTCAACGACAAGATCTGCAAGCATGTTCATCTGCCGTTACAGTCCGGGAGCACGAAGCTTTTGAAGGCTATGAACCGGCATTATACAAAGGAGCAGTTCTTAGCGCTTGCGGCGAAGATCAAGGAGCGCATTCCCGGCGTCGCCGTGACGACGGACATCATCATCGGATTCCCGGGCGAGACCGAGGAGGACGTTGACGATACCATCGATGTGGTACGCAAGGCGGGCTTCATGAGTGCGTATACATTTATCTACTCAAAGCGAAACGGAACCCCCGCGGCAAAGATGGAGGGGCAGGTGAGCGAGGAGGTCGCGGGAGCGAGATTCAAGCGTCTGCTGGCGGCCGTGGGCGAGACCAGCGCCGCGGAGGCGGCGAAACTTACCGGGGAGACCGTCACGGTTTTGTGCGAGGAGTACAAGGCGAAGGAAGGCCTGATGACGGGGCGGATGGACAACAATCTTTTGGTTCATTTTCCGGCGGAAGAGGAGCTTTTAGGCTCTCTGGTGCGCGTAAGCCTCGATGAATGCAAGGGCTTTTACTTCCTCGGGAGTCTTGTGTAGTATGCGCATTTTCGGAAAATACCCTAATATTCTACAGGTGTATACTTTTCCGAAAGTTACACCTTGACAACCCATGTGGATTCGTATATTATAGTAATGTTGGGATAAAACCCGAAATTACAATTGAATATTTGGAGGTGTACTTCAATGCCAGATAAGTTCTTTTCGATTCTGGTTGCGGATGGCTCGTTTCCCTGGGGTTACGTGCTGGTCGCAGTTGCAGTCACCGCCGTTATCGTAGGACCTTTGTGCTTCGCACTTGCCATTATCATTCGCAAGCGCGGTTACGAGGCAAAGGTCGGATCTGCTGAACAGCGCTCGGCGGAGATCGTCGAGGAAGCTACCCGCAATGCGCAGAAGATCGCATCTTCGGCGAAGAAGGAAGCTCTTCTGGAAGCGAAGGAAGAGAACTTACGAGCCAAGAACGACCTGGATCGCGAGATCAAGGAGCGCAGAGCAGAGGTTCAGCGGTACGAGAAGCGCGTGACACAGAAGGAAGAGAATCTGGATCGAAAGTTGGAATCCCTCGAGAAGAAAGAAGCTCGTATGACTCAGAAGGAACAGGATCTGGATCATAAGCTGCAGGAAGCGGACGAGGTTTGCCGCAAGCAGATTGAGGAGCTGGAGCGTATCTCGGGATTCACCTCCGATAAGGCTAAGGAATATCTTTTGGAGTCCGTCAAGGACGATGTTAAGCACGAAACGGCTGTTATGATCCGCGAGCTGGAGAGCGAAGCGAGAGAGACGGCCGACAAGAAAGCCAAGGAACTGATCGTCAACGCCATTCAGAAATGTGCCGCAGATCATGTCGCCGAGGCTACAATTTCCGTAGTTCAGCTGCCGAACGACGAGATGAAGGGACGCATTATCGGTCGTGAAGGACGTAACATCCGCACGATTGAAACCCTCACGGGCATCGATCTGATCATCGATGACACCCCTGAGGCGGTAATCCTGTCCGGCTTCGATCCGATTCGCCGCGAGGTTGCCAGAATTGCGCTGGAGCGTCTGGTTGTAGACGGCCGCATCCATCCCGCCCGTATCGAGGAGATGGTTGAAAAGGCCCAGAAGGAAGTGGAGACGATCATCCGTGATGAGGGTGAAGCCGCTGTCCTCAAGACCGGCGTTCACGGTCTTCATCCGGAGCTGGTTCGCCTGCTCGGTAAGATGAAGTTCCGTACCAGCTACGGTCAGAATGCTCTGAAGCATTCCATCGAGGTTTCCCTGTTGTCCGGCCTTCTTGCCGGCGAGATGGGAGCCGACGTAAGACTTGCAAAGCGTGCGGGTCTGTTGCATGATATCGGCAAGTCCGTCGATCATGAGATGGAAGGCACCCACGTACAGATCGGTGTAGATATTTGTAAGAAGTATAAGGAATCCCCCGTGGTCATCAACGCGGTGGCATCGCATCACGGAGACTGCGAAGCAACCTCCCTGATCGCATGCATCGTACAGGCGGCCGACACCATTTCCGCAGCACGCCCCGGCGCGCGTCGCGAGACACTGGATACCTATACCAATCGTTTGAATCAACTAGAAGATATTGCCAACAGCTTTAAAGGAGTCGAGAAATCTTTCGCGATTCAGGCAGGACGGGAAGTCCGTGTTATGGTTATTCCCGAGCAGGTCAACGACGACGATATGGTTCTCATTGCGAGAGACCTGTCGAAGAAGATCGAATCCGAGCTTGAATATCCCGGTCAGATTAAGATCAGCATGATCCGGGAATCCAGAGTTACCGATTACGCAAAGTAAACAGAATCAAGAAATCGAGAGAGAGCCGGACGAAAAAGTCCGGCTCTTTTGTGTATTTTGCCGTATTTTCAACATTCGGTGAACAAATGCTTGCTTTTTTCTACGATGTATACTAAAATGCAATTTGTGTTGTATACACGTCTACAATAGACGAAAATCAGTGAAAGAGGTATGGAAATCATGTCGTTAACACTCTCTGCAAAAGGCCTTGCCGTCAAACCTTCTTCGACGCTCGCCATCACGGCGAAAGCGAAAGAGCTGCGCGCTCAGGGAATCGACGTTGTCGGTTTCGGAGCAGGAGAGCCGGATTTCGATACCCCGAAAAATATACGAGATGCAGCCGTAGAGGCGCTTGACCGCGGATTTACCCGCTACACGCCCGCTTCCGGTATGCCGGAGCTTCGCAAGGCGATCAGCAAAAAGTTTGCGGAGCGCAACAATTTAAGCTATGCACCGGAGCAGATCGTGGTTTCCAACGGAGGAAAGCATGCGCTTGCCAACGTATTCCAGGCGATCTTAAATCCCGGTGATGAGGTTATCATCCCGAGCCCCTACTGGCTCAGCTACCCCGAGATCGTAAAGCTTGCGGACGGCGTTCCGGTGTTCGTACACTGCGATGCCGCACAGGGCTACAAGATCCGCCCCGAGCAGCTTGCCGCTGCCTGCAACGAGAAGACGAAGGCGCTGATCCTCAATTCTCCGAACAATCCTACCGGTATGGTTTACACGAAGGATGAGCTTGCGGCACTTGCGAAGGTTATCGTTGAGAAGGACATCTTCGTCGTGTCCGATGAGATCTACGAGACGCTTGTCTATGACGGGACGGAGCAGGTCAGCATCGCATCCCTCGGCGAGGACATTTACAACCACACGATCACCTGCAACGGTATGGCGAAGGCTTACGCCATGACCGGATGGAGAATCGGTTACACGGGTGCGCCGCTGCCGGTTGCGAAGGTGATGGCGAGCATCCAGTCCCATCAGACGTCGAATCCGAACTCCATCGCGCAGTACGCATCCATCGAGGCTCTCTCGGGCGACCAGGAGTCCATCGAGCTGATGCGCAGAGAATTTGACCGCCGCCGAATCTACATGAGCGAGCGTATCGAAAAGATGCCGCTGGTAAGTGCGCTGGTTCCGAAGGGAGCGTTTTATGTCTTTGTAAATGTCGGCGAGGCGCTTGCCAGGAAGTACAACGGCGAGAAGATCGAGACGGTTGCGAAGCTTGCGAAGATCCTGATCGAGGAGTTCAACACCGCGGTGATCCCCTGTGCGGACTTCGGTGCCGCGGATCACATCCGCCTTTCCTACGCCATCAGCATGGAGCAGATTGCGAAGGGTCTGGACCGCATCGAGAATTTCCTGACGAAATTGAAATAAGAGTTACATCGCCGCCGGCGTTCGCGCCGGCGGTATTTTTTTGCCCGGATGCCCTGAATGACTTGTCGGAAGCCTTCGAAAAATGCTATAATAAAGTAATTCCGATGGGAGGGCAAAACGATGCGAATGTACGACGTGATTACCGCGAAGAAGCGCGGTGCGGAGCTGACGGACGAGGAGATTGCATTTGTCGTTCGCGGGTTTACAAAGGGAGAGATCCCGGACTATCAGATGTCCGCTTTGCTGATGGCGATCTGCCTAAAGGGCCTGTCGACGCGCGAGACATCGACGCTTACCATGGAGATGGCAAAAAGCGGTGATATGCTCGATCTCTCGGCGATCCACGGGAAGAAGGCCGACAAGCATTCCACCGGCGGCGTGGGCGACAAGACAACACTGATCGTGGCGCCGATCGTGGCTTCCTTAGGTGTTCCCGTTGCGAAGATGTCCGGCCGGGGCCTGGGACACACCGGAGGCACCATCGACAAGCTGGAGAGCATTCCGGGATTTCAGACAACGATCCCCGCAGAGGTGTTCATCAAAAACGTCAACGAGATGAAGCTGGCGGTTGCCGGGCAGAGTGCGAACCTTGCGCCGGCGGACAAGAAGATGTACGCCCTCCGGGACGTGACTGCCACTGTTGATAATATCTCACTGATCGCCTCGAGCATCATGAGCAAAAAGCTCGCCTCGGGAGCGGATGTGATCGTTCTGGATGTAAAGACCGGAAGCGGCGCGTTCATGAAGACCTTCGATGACTCCGCGGCCCTTGCGAAGGCCATGGTGGACATCGGAAACCACTGCGGAAGAAAGACCTATGCGGTCATCACGGATATGAACCAGGTGCTCGGTCGCTATGTCGGCAACTGGCTGGAGGTTCGGGAGGCCATGGAAGTCCTCTCGGGAAACGGCGACGAGGAATTGACGCTTGTAAGCGTTACCCTGGCGTCGTACATGCTGCTCGGATGCGGCGTCGCAAAGAATCTTGCGGAGGCTTCGAAGATGGCCCGCAAAGCCCTCGCGGACGGCTCGGCATTCGACAAATTCCGCGAGTTCGTCGCCAGACAGGGCGGCGATGTGAGCGTGATCGACAACCCCGAATCGATGCCGAAGACAAAGATCACCATGCCGGTGTATGCGCCTGCAGGAGGCTTTGTCGGCGAGATCAACGCCGAGGAGGTGGGCATGGCAAGCCTGTTGCTCGGAGGCGGCCGCGAGAAGAAGGAAGACGCGGTGGATCCGTTGGTGGGAATCCGCGTTGACAAGAAGGTCGGTGATTCGGTGAAGGCAGGAGAACAGCTCGGCGTCTTATATGCCAATGATGCGACCAGGGCTGAGGCAGCGAAGGAGCGTTTCCTGGGGGCTTACAGGATCACAGACGCCCCGGTTCCGCCGGTTGCACCGATCTACGGTTACGTGGACGAGAGCGGCGTTCACAAGGTTTGATAACGAAAGGGCGGCAATTTGCTGTTGCCGTCCTTTTTTGTTGCCTTTTTGCGATACATGACCACAAATTCTAGTTCAGAAAAGCAAGGTTATCCACTATATATAGTTGACAAATCCCTCTGTATTGTTTATAATTGCTATGATGCGGATATGTGTACACGGAGAATTTTGATGGGAATTCGGATATTGCTTGTCATCGGGATTTTGATTGTTGTATTTGCCGTGTATCAATGCGTCGTTCAGCGGCTTTTGCAGGTCGTGAGAGTGACGGTTTCACCGCCGCGGGCAAAGGAATTCGACAGGGTTCTCCCGCGGAAAATGATCGTCTTTGCGGATCTGCACAACGATACCTTCGGAAGAGGCAACGGGAAGCTGATCGAAGCGATCAAAGCTGAGGCACCGGACTGTATTCTGATTCCCGGTGACCTGATCATCGGGAGAGAGAAGCACTTCGATGTTGCGGCATCGCTTCTTAAGGAGCTTGATAAGCTCGGTAAGCCGATCTACATCTCGCTCGGGAACCACGAGAGCGGCACGAAGGAGAATCATCCGGATCTGTACGAGCGGTTTATCACACAGTCGGCCGGGGAGAATGTGCATTTTCTCGATAACCGCACGGAATACTTTGCGGAAAATGTGGCAATCTCCGGATTCACGCTTCCCTTTGAGGTTTACGGAAAGCGCGGACGGCGGCACAAAGTGACAACAGCGGAGATGGCGAAGATCACACCTGCAGCCGGCCCGGAGGATTTCCGCATTTTGCTGGCGCATACGCCGTATTACTTTGATTCCTATGTTTCGTACGGCGCGGATCTTGTGTTCGCAGGGCATGTGCACGGCGGCATTGTGAGGCTTCCGCTTTTAGGAGGCGTGATCTCGCCGCAGTTGGAATTGTTTCCGAAATACGACGCCGGCGTGTTTGAGAAGGACGACACCACGATGGTTGTCACGAGAGGATTGGGGACGCATTTTCCGCCGGTCCGGATCGGGAACCGGCCGGAGCTTTTGGTGATTGCGATTGACCGATAGATGATTTGGTAAGAAAGGAGATTGTCATGGATGTTTCGTTTACTCTCGAAGCGTTCGAAGGCCCGCTGGACCTTCTGATCCATCTGATTGAGAAAAACAAAGTGAATATCTACGACATCCCGATCGCGATGATCACGGATCAATATATGGAGTATGTGTCGCAGATGCAGAAGCTGCAGATGGACAACATCAGCGAATTCCTGGTGATGGCGGCGTATCTGTTGAAGATCAAGTCGCAGATGCTTCTGCCGGCGCCGGCTGCGGAGGAGGAAGAGGATCCGAGAGCCGAGCTGGTGGAAAGACTTTTGGAGCACAAGATGTATCAATACGCATCGGTGAACCTCAAGGACCGCCAGGTGGATGCCGCAAAGCATCTCTACCGAAAGGAGTCGCTTCCCGAGGAGGTTGCCTCCTTCAAGGAGGAGGTTACCGCGGAGGAGGTCGTGGGAGACCTGCAGATTTCGGAATTGAACCGGATTTTCCGGGAGATCATGAAGCGGCGTGAGGACCGGGTCGACCCGATCCGAAGCAAATTCGGCCGGATCGAGAAGGAGGAGATCAACTTCTCCGAGAAGGTCCGCAAGATTCAGGAATACGGCATTTCGCACCGGCATTTTTCGTTCCGCACGCTTCTTGATGCCGCCTGCGATCGCATCGAGATCATCGTGACGTTTCTGGGCATTCTCGAGCTGATTCATTTAGGATGCATGTTCATCAAACAGAACAAGCTGTTCGATGATTTCGAGATCGATTACGTCGCCGACCATCTGGTTGAGATAGAACAATTTGCGTAGACGGGAGAGGAACTGTGGCTGAGAATAACAAAAAGGCGTCCGTCGAGGGAATTCTCTTCACGATGGGCGACGCCGTCGAGGTTGAAGCAATCGCGACCGCCCTGGAGCTGACGACAGACGAGGTCAACGAGATTGCCGAAGAACTCATGAGAGAGTGCGAGGACGACTCCCGAGGCATTATGATTCAAAGAGTCGGCACAAAACTTCAGATGTGCACAAAAGCGTCGTGTTACGAGGATCTGATCAAGCTGTGTCACGTGCCGAAGAAACATGCGCTCACGGACGTCATGCTGGAGACGCTGGCCATCGTCGCATACAAACAGCCGGTGACCCGCGCGGACATCGAGGCCATCCGCGGTGTCAACAGTGACTTTACGATCAACAAGTTGATGGAGTATCATCTGATTTGCGAGCTGGGACGCCTGGAGGCGCCGGGCCGCCCGATCCTTTTCGGTACGACGGACGATTTCCTTCGAAGTTTCGGTATTTCTTCGATCGACGAGCTGCCGTACATCAGCAAAGAGATGGTAGAAGAGTTCAAGCAGGAAGCGGAAGAGGAAGCAGAGATTGGAGTTTAGGGATTTCTTAAACA
This sequence comes from uncultured Lachnospiraceae bacterium, assembly GCA_902783725.1. Taxonomy (GTDB): domain Bacteria; phylum Bacillota; class Clostridia; order Lachnospirales; family Lachnospiraceae; genus ISDg. The sequence continues at coordinate 8,068 of CACZRV010000109.1, forward strand.
AAGCATTTATCAAGAGCTATGCGCAGAGTGACGAGGTCTATGCGGATGGCTTTTCGTATTATAAAAACGGTCGTGTCACCCACGCTGTGGCGTCGAAGGACAAGACCATCTTTCAGTTTACCGTCAAGGGCAACTATAACTACAAGGTTCAGGTGCGCTTAGGCGAGTCCCTTTCGTGCAGTTGTACCTGCGCGAATCTTTCGAAAAACGGAGGCATCTGCAAGCATATCATCGCCTCCTTATTGTTCTTAAGCCAGTTTGAGCGAACCACGAAACAGACCGGCGAGCTCACGGCCGAGGAGCAGAGAAACGGCCAGATTCTCGATTACTATACCGAACTTGACTCCGGTGTGGCGTGCAAGGAAACCGCACACCTGGAGGCAACATTTTTCTACCACGGGATCCTTCGGCAGCCGAACGATTGCGTGGCTCTTCGCATTTCCTTGGGCGCCGGCCGCTGCTACAAGGTGCAGTCCGTAAAGAAAATGCTGGAGGCTGTCCGGAGCGGGCAGAATTTTACGCTCGGCAAGAACTTTACCTACCGCAGCGACATCTGCGATTTCGACGAGTCGTCCCAGCGTGTGATCGAATATCTTTGCGAGTTGAGCGACTTGGAGGAGCGCTTCGGCATTGCCGGTGAGCGGTCCGTGTTCCAGAAAAATGAGATCATGCTCACAAAGGGTATGTTCCTCGAGGTTTTGCGCAGATTAGGAAGCGATTCCTTCAGCCTTGCGTTTAACAACCGCGTGATCGAAAATGTCACCTTTGTGGACGGCAATCCGTATATTTCCTACGACATCGACGCCGACGAGGATTATGTCTCCATCGGCTATGCAGACAACTCCCGCGTCTTCCCGATGGCTGCGGACGGAAGTCTTCTTCTGTACGATATGGTTTTGTACCATCCGTCGGCTTCCTTTACGAAAAATTATCTGCCGATCTACAACAGCCTCTCCCACGACAGCAAGCCGATTTTGTTCCGCGGGGAGTATGCGAAACGCTTCCTGGAGGAAGTACTGCCGAAATTAAGCAACACCATGAGCATGGAGATTCCGGCGGTGCTGCAGGAGCGGTATCTCACATATCCGCTGACGGCTTCGCTGTACCTTGACTATGTGAACATGGACATCCGCGGCGAGCTGTATTTTACGTACGGGGAGTATAAGTTTAACAGCTTCTCCGAGCCGGATACCCACAAGGTTATCCTGGTGCGCGACAAGGATGGAGAGCATGCGCTTCTTACGAAGCTGAAGGACCTCGGCTTTGAGACCCACAGCGGTTACTACCTGCTCCGCGATGTGGAGAAGATCTTTGATTTCATCTCCGGCGAGCGGGACGGGCTTGACGACATCTGCCAGTTGTTGTACTCCGACTCCTTCCGGTCGCTGCGCATCAACAAGGGCGAGAGAGTGACGTACGGCGTGCATATGAAGTCCGACGAGGATTATCTGACGCTGGACGTTTCCTACGACGATGTGCCGCGGAAAGAGCTTGCGGAGATCTTCCGTTCGATCAAACTGAAGAAGAAATACTACCGCATGAAGGACGGCAATTTCCTCATGCTGGATTCCGCTGCCATGCAGCAGTCGATGCAGTTCATCCGCTCCCTCACCGGTTCGACGCAGACGATCCGCGAGGACGGTGTCGTGGTCGACAGGGCGCAGGCAAATTATCTGACCCAGATGCTCGAGCACATGAGCGCGGAGCACCATGTGGACGATGCGATCTACGATCTGATCCACGAGCTCAACAATCCGCCGCTTCTTCCGTGCCCGGATTCCATCAAGGCGGAGGTGCGTTCGTACCAGGTGGCCGGCTTCTCGTGGATGTGCAACCTTGCAAACCATCACATGGGCGGTATTCTGGCCGACGATATGGGTCTCGGTAAGACGCTTCAGGCAATCATGTATCTCTCGACCCTTCCGGAGAAGAGCCGTAGAATGGTGGTGTGCCCCACGTCTTTGATGTTCAACTGGAAGGACGAGTTTGAGAATTTTGCGCCGCATATGAGCTGCGATATCGTGTGCGGTACCCCCGAGGAGCGCCGCCGCATTGTGGCGGAGAGCACGGCGGAGGTACTGATTACTTCGTATCCGCTGATCCGCAGGGACCTTCCGTACTATAAGGATCTGGAATTTTCCGCGGTCATCATCGATGAGGCGCAGAATATCAAAAACAGCGCTTCCATGAACGCCCAGAGCGTGAAGAACTTGAAGACCCGGACACGGTTTGCCCTGACCGGTACGCCCATTGAAAATTCACTCTCCGAAATCTGGTCGATCTTTGATTTCGTGATGCCGGGCTATCTGTTCTCGCACTCGAAGTTCGTGAACGAGTACGAAAAGCCCATCATGAACAAAAACGAGGAGATGCTCACGCAGCTCAATCTCCGCATTCAGCCCTACATCATGCGACGCATGAAGCAGGACGTTTTGACGGATCTGCCCGAGAAGACCGAGGAGAAGATCCTCGTGGATCTTTCGGAGAGGCAGAAGAAGCTGTACGCCGCATACCTCGAACACTACCGCGGCGAGCTGCATTTCGACGAGGAGGATACCGAGATTCCCGAGAACCGTGTGCGGATTCTGAGCGCGTTGATGCGTCTTCGTCAGATCTGCTGTCACCCGGCGACCTTCATGGACAACTACGACGGCGACAGCGCGAAGATGGACATCCTGATGGAGCTTTTGTCCCAGGCCATCGCGGCGGGCCACAGAACGCTTGTGTTCTCGCAGTTCACGTCCATGCTCGACCTGATCGAGGAGGAGCTCAAGGACCGCAATATCGGCTATTTCTGTATCCGCGGCGACACCAAGGTATCGGACCGCAGCAAGTATGTCAAGCAGTTTAACGAGGGAACGCACGATGTGTTCCTGATTTCCTTAAAGGCCGGCGGCACGGGTCTTAACCTCATCGGTGCCGACATGGTAATCCACGTGGATCCCTGGTGGAATCCGGCGGTGGAAGACCAGGCGACCGACCGTTGCTACCGCATCGGTCAGACGCGCAATGTGCATGTCATCAAGCTTCTCACGAAGGGTACGATCGAGGAGAAGATCTACCGCCTCCAGCAGAAGAAACAAAGACTTGCCGAGGCCGTCATCGAGAAGCAGGAGGATCTGATCGGAAAGCTGACGAGAGAAGAGCTTCTGGAAATCTTCTCGTAAGCATTTTTCGCGTATTGTATCGGGGGGAGAAAACTATGATCGGATGTCCGAATTGCGGCAACAAGCTCGTGTTCGATGTCGAGCTTCAGAGAATGAAATGCCGCTATTGCAGCGCTACGTTTCTGATTTCCGAGGCCGCCAAATGGTCCAAGGATGCCTATGAGCAGACTGCGGAAGGAACGTCGCAAAATGAGATGGAAGTTACCACGTTTACGTGCTCGCAGTGCGGCGCGGAGATTTCCGCCGACACCGACGAGGCCGTGACGTGGTGCAGTTACTGCGGTTCTCCGGCGACGCTTCACAGCCGCCTGACGAGAATTCGCAGACCGGACCTTGTGGTTCCGTTTCAAAAGAGTAAGGATGAGTGCGTCGCCGAGTATAAACGCATCGCCCGCACGCAGATTTATGCTCCCCGCGACCTGATCCGGCACGGAGACGCCGACGGTTTCCGCGGCATCTATATGCCGTACTGGACCTATGACATCAGCCGCAGGGGAACCTATGATTTCCTGGGCGAGATGACGGAGCCGGAAGGCGACGGCTATGTCAAGATCACCTATCGCATTAAGGGCCGCCTGAGCAGTAACTACAGCGGCCTGTCTCACGATGCTTCCCAGACATTTGACGATTATGTGAGCGAGCGGATCGCTCCCTATCCCTGGCGCAACAAGCGGCAGTTTAATTTGTGTTACTTAAACGGCTTTTACGCGAATGCCGCGGACACGGATGATACGGTATACTTAAGCCGTGTCGTCAATACCGAGAAGGAGTTGATCTACACCGATGTCTGCTCGAAGTATTTTCAGTACGGACCGAAGGAGACAAGCGTGATCACGGACCTCGCGGTGCAGGGCCAACCCGGTGTCAACGGGAACTTCTGGACTCCGGTGCGGGAGCTTAAGAAGGAGGAGAAGCCCCAGGCGACAACGGAAAATACGTTGATCGAATCCAAAGCCGAATGGGAGGCAAGACAGCCCCAGAAGGCCATATCCGTAAAGAGCAAGCTCGCCATGTTCCCCGTATGGTTTATGTCGTACCGCTGGGGTGACCGCGTTTCGTATGCCACAATGAACGGCGACACGGGGAAAATGTATGCCGAGTTCCCCGCATCCCCGAAGCGGTTTCTGTTCTTCTCCGCATTGACGACAATACCGCTTGCATTCTTTTTCTATTCGCTTTACACATTGACGCCGTCGTATATTCTTTTTGTTGCATTGATGGCAGCTCTGGGGGCTTCGTGCATGTTCAAAAGCGAAGTCATGGAAATCTTTAAAAAGCAATACCATGTCATCACCGAGGAGGACGGAAAGAAGGTCAAACACACGACCCGGAATACGATCATTCTGTGCCTGATCGGCGCCGTTTTGCTCATGCCGGGCATACAATTGTGGTGGGACACAACGTTTGCACTGAGCTTTCTGCAGATCTACCGCGCGGTGTCCGTAGCTATCTGCATTGTGTTTGTCATTCGTCTGATGAAAATGGGCTCCACCTACAGCGGGATCGTGGACGTTGCAATGAACCGCGTGAATATATGGTTCCTGCTCACGGCGATCGCTGCTGCAACGGTATTTTTCTTCAATCCGGCATCGGATGAATTGTTCTACGGGCTGGCATTTGCCGTGATCATCGCGGTGGGAATCTCGGTATTTGCATTGATCAAAAGCTACAACGTGCTTTCCTCGACCCGCCCGAAACAATTTAACAGAAGCGGAGGTGAAGATGACCATGCATAAACGGATCCTTTGCCTTATCGCTTTTGTACTTGCATTTTCCCTCTGCGGATGCAATTTTGTGAAACACCCGATGCCGTCCAACTCAGGTAGCATAACAATATCGGACGAAGCGCATCTCTTTGACGGGGAAGACATGACCGGGCTTAATGAAACCATGGAAAAGCTCACGGAATACGGTCACGTCGCCATTGTCACGATCCCTGAAAATGATTACTATTATATTACGAATACTGCTACCTACGCTTCGCGGTGGTATAATGAGCACCTGGGTACAAAGAGCGGCTTTCTGTTCGTTATCGATATGACGAACCGGGAGATCTACATCGAGACCGACGGTTATATCGGTGACTATGTAACGCCTTCGAAGGCGTTGACGATCACCGACAACGTGTACCGGGATGCCTCCAGGGGCAATTACGCGGATTGCGCGAACAATGCGATGGTGCAGGCACTGCGGCTCTTGGAAGGCAAGAGAATCTTCGAGAAGATGAGGATCGTTTCCAGTGTCTTCCTGGCGGTGATTTCCGCTTTGCTTCTCAATTTCCTTCTCCTTAGATTCCTTAACAGAAAACCTGCGGTATCCACCAAGGAGATTTCGCTGGCGGTGAGCGGTCATGCAAGTTTTTCCTCGGATCAGATCAACGTTGACCACAAGACCTATGTGGAGGCCGCACAGGTCGATAAAGTAAACACCGTGCTGTTTATCCTCCGGATCATATTGATTCTTTTGGGAGGCGGCGGAGGCGGCGGTGGCGGTCGAAGCGGCGGCGGACGAAGCAGCGGCGGAGGTCACTCGAGTCACGGCGGCGGACACCGGTTCTGACGTTTTTCGGAAAATAGACAAAGACAGCAAAAAAGAAGGCTCCCTCGGGAACCTTCTTTTGTTTGTTGTTTCATTTTTCGAAGGAATTATTCCTCCAGGAACTTCGCGTAGTAGCGCTGCACGAGGCTGTCGAGGAAGACTTCGTTAAGCTCGCCGAAGTTGTCCACCAGAAGCTTCTTGATGCCTGCGATCTTGCGCTCGACGTTCTGTGCGTCGGTTGCGGTCTCGCTCTCGAAAGCGCGCACGGTCTGCTGCGTGACATTGAGCATCATCCAGCTGTTGAAGAGCTTTGCAAGACGCTTGCTGCTCATGCACACAAGGAAGAATGCGTTCTTCAGATCGCCTGCTTCAAGCTCGCGCTTTGCGGAAGCCGGAACGTGGGAGACGAACAGATGGTCCGCTTCCTCCTCACCGGTGATGCGCATTCCCGTGAGAACTACGGGACCCTCGGCATCGGCCTTGCGGGCGTTCTTCTTGTACTTGGCGTAGGACGAAACCTGATGCGGCTTGTAGAAGTCGAATTCGGCCTCGTTTGTCGTGTTGGGCGTGTAGTCCGGCACGAAACCTGCGTAGTTGTCCAGATCGTCGGTGTCCTCGAAGACAATCTTGCCGTTCTTGCCGAAGTCCTTCACAAGGCTCGCCTGACGAACCTGTTCCTTCTTGATCTGGGCGTTGATGGCTGCATTTTCCTCTTTGCGGGAATGCACCTTCTTCTTGAACTCGTCGTACTCGGATTCCTCGACGGGCTCGTCGCTTGCGGAGAGGTCCGTAGGAGAGTAGTCCGGTACGAATCCGCGATACGTTCCGTCGGGATCGATGTCGGCGTCGTTGATCTCGACGCGCTTGGGCTTCTTCACGGGCTGCTTGTCGTCAAATGCAGCATCCGCCTTGGTGGCCTCGTTTGCGAACGAGGAGCTCTGCTCGATGTTCGGAAGCGTCTCGCGCTCGGGAGAGTCGGAGATGACCTCCTCGATGATATTGTTGTCAAGGGAAACCTTGATCTTGGTGTCCTGAATGTCAGTGGGACGGCTCGGAACCGCTTCGAAATCCGCGGTCTCGGTGCTCTGGTATTTTGCGTCCGGAACGATCTCCTCGACAATGGTCTCGCTCTTTGCGGGTTCGGGCTTGTCGAAGAGAGTCTCGGTGGTTACCTTCTCGGGTGCCGCAACCTCAGGGGTCGGCACAGCTTTGGAGGAGTTCTCGCCCATCACGGGCTTCTTCTGGGTTGCCTTCGCAACCACGGGAACGGCCACCGGCTTCTGGGTCTTGGAGACGATGGTGCTCGACGGATCCGCGGCCGGAGTTTCGGTCTTCTTGCGGGTCTTGGAGAGCGTCGCCTTCTTGAAGTTGTTCAGGAAATCGGAAAATGCATCGTTGCTCGCACCTTCCGCAGATGCCTCATCCTTTGCGTAATCGAGAGGATCGTCCGCGTTGTTGACAGGAGATACATAGCCGTCATCCGCAGGAGTCTCCGACTCGGCGGCCTCCTTGAAGGACTGGATGTCGTCCGCGTCAATGATGTTCGCATCGTCAAGCTCCTCGTGCTCAACGCGCTCAACTTCAACGAAGATCGGAGCTTCGGGCTCGGCGGGAGCGGGTTCCTCGACAACTGTCTCGGCAACCGCCGCGGGCTCGGAAACCTCCTCGGCGACGACCGGCTCGGGAGCTGCCGTGACAACCGGTGCTTCGGCTGCAGGCTCTTCCTCAGGCTCGGATTCGGTCTCCAGCTTCACCTCGATATCCTCGGCGCCGGCACCCCAGTCGATGGTCTTGGCGTTGTTCTGATATACGGGCTTCGGCTGTTCGGTCTCCTCATAGTTAGGAACAACATACTGCTGTTCATAGTTGGAAAATGCAAACTTCATGCCGCCTTCGGCTTCCTCGTCACCGTCGGCCGCAGCGATGGCTTCGGGCTCGCGGGTGTCAAGAACGGGAGCTTCGTGCTTCTTCGCGAAGTTCTCCAGATCCTCCTGGCGCTTTTTCTCAAACTGGAACGCCGTGAGAGGTTTCTTCGGCGTAAAATCAACGGACGGCCCGTCGTCTGCAGGAGCAGCGGCAGCCTCCTCATTTTTCTCAAGCTCCTCATAGAGGGAAGGACGGCGCTTCGGCGCCTTCTTTGCCTCAAAGACATCCGCTGCCTCGGGAGCGGGAGTGTATTCCTTCTGACGGACCGGAAGCTTGGTTCTCGTAGCCGCGTTTGCGGTGAACTGCGGAGCTTCCTCCTCTTCGTCATCGTCCTCCTCGGGCTCGTCGCCGAAATCCTCGTCCTCGTCGTCGACTTCATCCTCCTCGGGTGCTTCGGAAGGAATTTCAGGCTCCTCCTCGGGCTCCTCGAGCGGCTCTTCAACGGCGACAGCGGCGGGAGCGGGCTCTTCCTCAAGCTCGTCCGCCTCCTCGGAGATGACAACCGTCACTTCAGGCTCGGGCTCGGCCACAGGCTCCTCGGTAACAGGCTCGACCTCAGGCTCCTCAATGGCCGGCTCGGGAGCAGACTCCTCGATCACCTCTGCAACAGGGGCTTCGGGAGCTGCAGGTTCCTCTGCAATCGGCTCCTCATATGCCGGCTCGGGAGCGGACTCGTAGGCCGTCTCGGGCACTTCGGGCTCGGACGAGGTTTCGTAGGGCAGCTCGCCGCGCTCCATGAAATCCGGCTCCTCGTAGGAGTCGGCAAATCCGGTCATAACCTTTGCTTTTGCAGCCTTCTTCGGTGCCTCCTCCGCAACGGGGGCAGGAGCGGGGGCTTCCGCGGCAGGCTCCTCGGCCTTCGGTGCTTCGATAGGAGCAGCAGGTGCCGCAGGCTCCTCTTTCTTTTCCGCAGGCTTGACGATCGGCTCGGGGGTCACTTCCTCGCCGTTACGGCTGCGCTTTTCTGCCGACTGGAAAGCGATGAAGCCCTTCATGGCGGCACGCTTATCCTTTTTGTCGACGAAAATACGATAGTTATCTTCACGAACACCGTACTCGTAGGTGCTCTCAATGCCCTGGTCCTTCATGTAGGCGACAAAACGCTCGGCCTGCTCCTTATTGTTCAGGGAAACAAGCGAAACCATATCGGCAGCTTTGTTGTCGATCAGGGAAACGTTACAATCCACACAAATGGTAGTACCGAGAGGGTACTCTTTCTTACAGGTAGGACAGTATGGCATCTCTTCTCCTCATTTCTGTGCGGCTTTGATTCGGCTCGACCGCAGAAGAGCACCGCACGCCTTTTCCGCGAAACGTCGTACGGGCGCCATTTTGTGGAAAATGACGCCGTAGACGTATAAAAAGCCATCTATTATTATAATAAAACAGGGGTTATATTGCAAGAGAAAACGAGATAAACTTCGGCGGAATCTGCATTTTCCGGCGAAACATCGGAGCTACTCTTCCTCGGAGGGGAAGAGCGACTCGTAATGCTTGTCTGCGACGTCCCGAAGAAGCGCCTCGTCGGCGTCCGGGAACTGCTCGGTAAGCTTTGCCACGATCCACTCGCCACGCTGCAGCTCGGTGACGATGGTGTCATTTTCCGAAGCGTCGGAAGCGTCCGGAACAGCGGCGAGCACATCCTCTTTTGTGGCATTTGCCGCAAGAAAATCCTTCATGTCGCCGATCAGCAGATCCTCGACGGAGCTTTGCTCCATGGCGTTTTTGTAGACGGATCTCGACCAGATGCCGACGCAGATCAGGGCGATGAACATGAGGATCAGAACAACGTTTCCGAAAGTGGTCAGGAAGGTGTGACCGGTAACCATCATGATGATGACGGCGATCAGTCCGAGAATGCCGAAAGCTAAGAAGAGCTGCGTCGTTCCCTTGGCGTCAGCAGCCTTCTCACTGGCCGGAACGTAGCTGTTTTTTGCCGCTGCCGCATGGAGCGGCTGACCGGTGATCTCAGCGACGGAATCCTCGCTGTAAAGCTCCTGAAGCTTGCCGGTGGTGTCGGCATTTTCATACATCGACTCCAGCTGCTCGATGGACTCGGGATCGAAGATCACGCCGCCGTCGTCCTCGACCATAAGCTGTGCGGAATCATCCGCAACCTCCTTGCCGACATCCGAGAAGGCGTTGCCGGTCTCTACGGAGACGAACACGGAAAATGCACGCAGAACGCGTTCCTGTTCCTTCTTCCGGGCGAACAGACCGAAGCTGCCGTCCTCTTGTTCCTTCACGGTAAAATCAATGCCGGAGTAGGAGAGATAGTCGGTAAAACGCTTTAAGATCGTCTCGTTTTTAAGCTTTAAGAGCGGTTCCTCGCTCTTTACGGTGAGACTCTCCACAAGCTCACAGTTACAATCGGGGCAGATCTTTACCCCGGGCTGATATTCGCACTCGCATTTCGGACAAAAAGCCATGAAAAACATCCTCCAGGAATCCCTCGAATTTGTCGGAAAACCAACGGTTTTATTATATTGCAAACGGCGCGGAATGGCAAGATGTTCTTGCAACGTACGGGCGTGAATGGTACAATTAAGAGAGTGCGGAATTCATTTTGCGACGGGGACATCGGGTCGCAGGGAAAGGCGGTTATATGGGCGCGAAACTCGCGTTGTCGGAAGATATTTTACTGACAGTGGAAAAGCCGGCGAGATATATCGGCGGTGAGATCAATATGGCGATCAAGGATCTATCAAAGATCGATATCCGTTTCGCCATGTGTTTCCCGGATGTGTACGAGGTGGGAATGTCGCATCTGGGCATTCAGATCCTGTATGACATGTTCAACCGAAGAGAAGACACGTATTGCGAGCGTGTCTATTCGCCGTGGACCGATCTGGATGCGATCATGCGGGAGCGTCACATTCCGCTGTTTACCCTGGAGACGCAGTCGCCGGTGAAGGATTTTGATTTCCTCGGCATCACGCTGCAGTATGAGATGTGCTACACCAATGTGCTGCAGGTTCTGGATCTCGCCGGGATTCCTCTGCATGCCGCGGACCGTACGGAGGACGACCCCATCGTGGTGGGCGGCGGCCCGTGCACGTACAATCCGGAGCCCATTGCGGAATTTTTCGACTTCTTCTACATCGGTGAAGGCGAGACTGCCTACGATGAGATTCTGGACCTTTACAAGGCAAATAAAAAGCGCGGCGGAACACGTGCGGACTTCCTGCGTCAGGTGTCTCATATTCAGGGAATGTATGTGCCTTCCCTGTACGAGGTGACCTACAAGGAGGACGGGACCATCGCCTCCTTCACTCCGGTTGCGGACGATGTTCCTGCGAAGGTGTTAAAGCAGGTTGTAACCGATCTTGACACCTGTGTGTACCCCGAAAAGCAGTTGCTGCCGTTCCTCAAGGTTGTACAGGACCGCGTCGTTTTGGAGCTGCAGCGCGGCTGCACCAGAGGCTGCCGGTTCTGTCAGGCGGGCATGATCTACCGGCCCACCAGAGAGCGGTCCGTAGGGCACCTGTGCGACATTGCGAGGTCTCTTCTGGACACCACGGGGCAGGATGAGATGAACTTAAGCTCCCTCAGCTCGAGCGATTTCTCGGGTCTTCCGGAGCTTGTCTATACCATGATCGATGAGTGCCGCGAGCGCCACGTAAGTCTGTCGCTTCCGTCGCTCCGGATTGATTCCTTCGCGGTGGACGTCATGCAGAAGGTGCAGGATGTCAACCGTTCGAGTATTACCTTTGCACCGGAGGCCGGCACGCAGCGCATGCGAAACGTGATCAACAAGGGCCTCACGGAGGAGGACATCCTCTCGGGCGCGTCGAAAGCATTTGCAGCCGGATGGAACAAGGTGAAGCTGTACTTCATGCTCGGTCTGCCGACGGAGACCGAGACCGATGTGGCGGGAATCGCGGAGCTCGGAAATGCGATCGCAAGAGAGTATTACGCCATGCCGAAGGAGCTTCGCCACGGCAAGGCAAATGTGACCATCAGCACATCCTACTTTATCGCAAAACCGTTCACGCCGTTCCAGTGGATGCCCATGATCTCGAAGGATGTGTTCTTAACCAGACAGCGCCTTTTGAAGGCGACTGTACAGGAGCAGAGAAACGCCAAGAGTCTGGTGTATCACTGGCACGATGCCGAGACCAGCGAGCTCGAGGGCATCTTCGCAAGAGGCGACCGTAGACTCTCGGAATTCATCGAGAAGGCGTACCGCCGCGGCTGCATCTACGACGCATGGACGGAGCATTTTAAGTATGATATCTGGAAGGAGCTCATGGACGAGCTTGGCGTCAGCGTGGAGTTTTACAACCTGCGGGAGCGCCCCTACGACGAGATTCTTCCCTGGGACCATATCGATATCGGCGTAAAGAGAGAATTCCTGTATCGCGAGTACGAGAAGGCAAAGCAGGAGATCGTCACGCCGAACTGCATGAAGCAGTGTTCGGGCTGCGGCGCCGCGGTGTTCGGCTGCGGAATCTGTGTCAAGCCCCGGAAAAAGGACGGAGGTGAAGTATGAAAGCACGGATCGGGTTCGCCAAATTCGGCAACATGCGTTTCTTAGGTCACCTTGACGTGATGCGGTATTTTCAGCACGCCATTGCGAGAGCGGCGCTGCCCATCGCCTACAGCGCAGGCTACCATCCGCATATGATCTTAAGCTTCGCCCAGCCGCTGGCACTGTCGGTGACAAGCGACGGCGAGTACTTTGACCTTGAGCTAACGGAGGACATGGAGGCTTCGGAGCTTCGGGACCGCCTGAATGCTGCCATGTGCGACGGCTTTGCCATCACGGATGCGCACATTCTGCCTCCGCAGGAGCCGAACACAAAGAAACAGACCGGCATGTCGCAGATTGCCGGGGCGATGTACCTCTGCGAGGAGACGGAGAGCTTCCGCGGAAAGCTTGCGGCGGCTGTGGAAGCATTTGCCGCAGCGAAAAATGCAACCGTCACAAAGCCCACGAAGAACGGCGAACGCGAGGTGGACGTCCGCGCGGGCGTGCACGGGGTCGCCGTTGTGAACGAGGACGGAACGCTCCGAATTCTTGCGGATGACGGCGTGTTTGCAATGCCCGGGAGTCTTGCGGAAGGGTTCGGCGAGCAGAGAAGCCGCCACGCGATCCACCGGGAAGGCTCGGCGCGGTTTGTCTTTGCAGTCAGTGCGGGAAGTGAGAACAACATCTCGGTGGAACTGATCGGCGAAGCCTTGTGCAGACTTGCCGGGACCGATGCGGGCAGATGTCTGGCCGCGCACCGGATGGAACTGTACGGATGCAGGGACGGCGCGATGGTTTCGCTGCTTACTATGTGAGAAAGTTTTGCTCATATGATGTGAGACAGTTTTGATGCATATGAGCTGAGACAGTTTTGCTGCATATAATGTGACGGAGAGGATATGAACACAAGGATTTATTACCGCGAGGGGAAAGCGGTTGTGAGTGCCGCATTTGCCGACGCAGAGCTTACGGAGGTGACCGTTTCCGGGCCGGAGGGCGAGCTGCGTCCCGGCGACATCTTTGTTGCGCAGGTGCGGAAAATGACGCCCGGCATAGCGGGCGCATTTGTCTACTGCGGTGCGGAGAAGGACTGCTTCTTAAAGACGGACAAGATCGGAAAGCCGCTGGTTCGTCAGGTCCACGATGACGGAAAGCTGCACCAGGGTGACGAGCTGATCGTTCAGGTGGAGTGCGAGGAGGGGAAGAACAAGCCCGCGACGGTGGTCACGGACATCTCCCTCACCGGCGTGTATCTCGTTCTGATCCACGGGACAAAGGGAATCCGGATTTCGTCGAAGATCACCGACGAGGCGTGGAAGAAGCAGATGAAGAGCGAAGTTTTCGCCTGGATCGACGGCGAATACACGCTGATGCTTCGCACCAATGCCTATGCGGCCGATCCGGCGCTTGTGCGCCGCGAGTTCGAGGTGCTTTCCGAGCGGTATCAAAAGATCGTTGCCACCGGATTGATGCGGACTCCGGGAACCAGGCTGTATGCCGGCCTTCCCGCATATCTTTGCGATATCCGCGACGATAAACAGGCGGTTCCGGACCGCATACTGGTACAGGATCCGGAGATTGCGGCGGAGATGCAGGATTTTCTCACGACATTTCGCCCGGAATACGCGAAGGGGCTTGCGGTGAAGGACCCTTCAGACTATCCGCTGTCGGCAGAGTTTGATATGAAGAAACGCCTGTCGGAGCTTACCGGCCGCAAAGTGTGGCTTAAAAGCGGGGCCTATCTGATCATCGACCCCACGGAGGCCATGACCGTGATCGACGTCAACACCGGAAAAGGCAGCGTGGGTAAGAACGGAGACAAAGGCTTTTTGTCCTGCAACCTGGAGGCGGCGAAGGAGATCGCAAGACAGATGCGTCTTCGGAATCTCTCGGGGATCATAATGATCGATTTCATCAACATGAAGGATGCCGCGGACAATTCGGCCTTGATGGAGGCGCTTAAAGAGTACACGAGAACGGACCCTGCGGGGGTGCGCGTCGTGGATATGACGCCGTTGGGACTCGTTGAGGTCACGAGAACCAAGGTTCGCAGGCCTCTCGCGGAAGATTTGCGAAAGTTTACGGAAAATAATCCTTGACACCGTGTCGTCGTTATGTTATATTGTTCCAGTATGCCGCACAGTGAGGTAGAAGTATGCCCATTTTTCGATAGGCATCACCGTAACTGGCGAGTAATGATAATAGGAGGTACCCTGTATGTACGCAATTATTGCGACCGGCGGAAAGCAGTACAAGGTAG
>CACZRV010000110.1 GCA_902783725.1 uncultured Lachnospiraceae bacterium
CGTGGAGCTTTCGGAGCGCCCGTTCTACGTGGGCGTGCAGTTCCATCCGGAGTTCAAGTCCCGCCCGAACCGCCCGCATCCGCTCTTTGCAGGCTTCATCGCCGCCTCCCTGAAGCGCAGGGAAGCCTAGTGCCGCCCTGCCCCGGACGGCAAACCGTTTGAATCTTCTCTGTATTCCGAGGTCGTGTTTATGAGTATATCGTTTGACAAATTGCATGAGGAGTGCGGCGTCTTCGGCGTCTTCTCCGAGGAGCCCGTGCCGGCTGCGGAGATGGCCTACTACGGCCTCTACGCGCTGCAGCACCGCGGTCAGGAGAGCTGCGGAATCGTCGTCAACGACGACGGGATCTTCCGCTCCCACAAGGATGTGGGCCTGGTCTCGGACGTGTTCCCGCGGGAGGTGCTCGCCTCCTTCCCCGCAGCGACCATGGCGGTCGCCCACACCCGGTACGCCACCACCGGCGGCTCCGGGCGGAGCAACGTCCAGCCCATCGAAGTCAACCACCAGAAGGGGAAAATGGCGCTTGCGCACAACGGAAACATCAGCAACGCCGCCGAGCTCCGCTCCGCCCTTGAGCTGACCGGCGCCATCTTCCACACCACAAGCGACACCGAGATCATCGCTTATCTCGTGACCAAGGAACGGCTCTTAAGCCCCTCCATCGAGGACGCGGTGAGCCGGGCAGTCGCATCGCTGCAGGGTGCATTTTCCCTGATTGTCATGTCGGCGCAGAAACTGATCTGCATCCGCGATCCCCACGGTTTCCGGCCGCTTTGCTACGGGCAGACGGCGGACGGCACCTACATCGTCGCCTCCGAGACCTGTGCGCTGCACGCCGTCGGAGCTACGCCGATCCGGGACGTGGAGCCCGGTGAGATGCTTGTCTTCAGCCATGACGGTGTAGTCTCACGGAAGGAGCACTGCGGAACCGCCCCGGTGCGGCACTGCATCTTCGAATACATCTATTTTGCGAGACCGGACTCCGTCATCGACGGTGTCTCCGTGCACGCGGCGAGACTGCGTGCCGGCGAGATTCTCGCCCTTGCCCATCCCGCGGATGCCGACATTGTCATCGGCGTTCCGGACTCGGGCCTCGACGCGGCCATCGGCTACGCAAGGGCCTCGGGCATTCCCTACGGCATCGGGCTCATCAAAAACAAATACATCGGCCGCACCTTCATCAAGCCCTCCGGGCGGATGGACGCCGTGAAGATCAAGCTTGCCGCCGTGGAGGAGACCGTTCGGGACAAACGCATTGTCCTGATCGACGACTCCATCGTGCGCGGTACGACCTGCGCACACATCGTGCGGATGCTCCGGGAAGCCGGCGCAAAGGAGATTCATATGCGCGTCACGGCCCCGCCCTTCCTGCATCCCTGCTACTACGGCACGGACGTGGATTCCGAGGATAATCTGATCGCCTGCCGGCACACGGTCGAAGAGATCGCAAAGATCATCGGCGTGGACACCCTCGGGTACCTTCCCGTGGATGAGCTTCCGGGGCTGTGCGGCAGCTCGGATATATGCAGCGCCTGCTTCGACGGCTCCTACCCGACCCCGGTTCCCACGGACACGCGAAAAGACCGCTTCGAACAGCGGTTGTCGGAGCGATAAACTGTTTACAACGAAAAAGAGAAAGCGTATAATCATTTTCGGTCGTGAAAACGATTTCGAAACCAAGAATCTCACTCAGGAAAGGTCGAAACCAAGATGCGTGAATTTGACCGGAAAATAATAACGGAGGACGGCGCGGAATACCTCGGCTACGGCTTCGGCGCGCACAAAAACGTTGTCCTGGAGCTCGTCTTCAACACCTCCATGGTCGGTTACCAGGAGATCCTCTCCGATCCCTCCTACACCGATCAGGCTGTCGTCATGACCTACCCGCTGATCGGCAACTACGGCATGTGCGACGATGACTACGAGACGGGGCGTCCCACCATCGGTGGGCTGATCGTGCACGAGTACAACGACGAGCCCTCCAACTTCCGAAGCACAAAGACCCTCGGAAGCGTTATGAAGCAGTACGATATCCCCGGAGTGAGCGGTGTGGACACACGAAAGCTCAACCGCTCCATCCGCGACTTAGGTTCCCGGAAGGTGCTGATCACCGACCCGGAGACAACCGTCGAGGAGGGGCTTGCCATAATGAAAAGCACCGTTCTTCCGAACGATGCCGTGTCGCGTGTGAGCTGCAAAGAGATTGAAACTTTTGAACCGCAGGGAGACCTTCTCTTCCGCGTCGTATTGATCGACTGCGGCATGAAGCGCAACATCCTCCGCTCGCTGCTTGCGCGGGGCTGCCGCGTCACGGTGGTTCCGTGGAACACGGATGCGGAGACGATCCTCGGACTTTCGCCCGATGGCGTGATGCTCTCAAACGGCCCCGGAGACCCGACGGACGTTCCGCAGACCATCGCAACCGTGCGGGCTTTGATTGGAAAACTCCCAATCTTCGGCATTTGCCTCGGGCATCAGATCCTCTCGCTTGCGTACGGCGCGAAGACGTACAAGCTGCTCTTCGGCCACCGCGGAGGAAACCATCCCGTGCAGGATCTCGCCACCGGCCGGATTGAGATCACGTCGCAGAACCACTCCTACGCCGTGGACACCGAAAGCCTTGCGGGAACACCGCTTACGGTCACGCACAAAAACCTTCTGGACAACACCGTGGAGGGTGTCGCGTGCGAAGCCGACCGCGCCTTCAGCGTGCAGTACCATCCGGAGAGTTCGCCCGGTCCGCAGGACAGCGCCTACTTGTTTGACCGATTCCTTGGATTGATGGAGGCACACCATGCCGAAGAGAACTGACATCAAAAAAGTATTGATCATCGGCTCCGGCCCGATCGTCATCGGACAGGCCGCCGAGTTTGACTATGCGGGAACCCAGGCCTGCCTCGCCCTGAAGGAAGAGGGCTACGAGGTTATCCTGTGCAACTCAAACCCCGCCACCATCATGACCGATACCGCCATCGCGGACAAGGTCTACATGGAACCTTTGACCCTTGAATTTATCGCAAAGATCATCCGCTACGAGCGTCCGGACGCTCTTTTGCCCGGCATCGGCGGACAGACCGGTCTTAACCTTGCGATGCAGCTGCAGAAGAAGGGCGTCCTCGCGGAGTGCCGCGTGGAATTGCTGGGAACGGACGGCCGCTCTATCGAGCGCGCGGAGGACCGCGAGCTCTTCAAGGAGCTCTGTGAGGAGCTCGGCGAGCCCGTACTTCCCTCCGACATCGCAACCAACGAGGAGGACGGTGTCCGCATCGCCGCGGAGATCGGCTATCCCGTTGTGCTTCGCCCGGCATTCACCCTCGGCGGAACCGGCGGCGGATTTGCCGACAACGAGGAGGAGTTCCTCCCGCTGCTTCGAAACGGTCTCTCCCTCTCCCCGGTTCACCAGGTGCTGATCGAAAAGAGCATCAAGGGCTTCAAGGAGATCGAGTACGAGGTCATCCGCGACAAGAACGACACAGCCATCACCGTCTGCAACATGGAG
>CACZRV010000111.1 GCA_902783725.1 uncultured Lachnospiraceae bacterium
CTCCTTTTCGCACTTAATTGCAGTACGACAAGCGGTGACTGTACACGCCTCCGTGTGTTTCCTGCCTGCCGGTAAAAACAGCCAAGCTTTTCGCTTGGCTACTGTTACCAACCTGCGTCGTTGCGCACGTGTTATCTGCTCAAAGGCAGAACCTCATTGGTACAGTGACTTGTCGCCAGTTTCATAACATGACATTCGCTCCACGGAGTTACCTGCCGAAAGGGCAGCAACCTCTCGCTTCAACGCTATCATAGTCACAACGTCCATGATTATACTTCAAGTGCACACAGAATGCAAGAAGAATTTTTCACTTTTTTTAAAAATTTTTCGAAAATTTATTTCCAATACACGGAAAATGCAGCCTGCAACTCCTCCGGCAGCCGGATTCCTTCCAGATGCGGCGGTTTCGTGCTCTTCTTGTCCGCCTTGTATGCGGTGGTCAGAAAGACTTCCTTCACATCGCCGCTTCCGTAATAAAAGAGCTCCGCCACCGGCTTCCGGAACAGCCCGTCCGCCGTAAACGCGAACACCTCGCGGCGGTTGCTGAAATCCGAGACATACAACGTTTCGTCGATGCTTTTCGTCGCAGCGCCGCTGCCGGCCAGCGACAAAACCGCCTCGGCCTGTTCCGCCGAAAGCTCCTTCATGCCCTCGAGGGACTTCGTCGCGTCGTCGATCTTCCAGTTTGTAAATGCACTGCCGTCCTCAAAGCCCGCCCGAAGGGCTGCGGCTTCTCCGGTCTTCGCGTAGATGCGCCCGCTGGAATCCACCAGGTAGCGTCCTTCGGTGTCGCCCTGCACATGGTAGAGCGTTGCCATCGTCAGAATAAAGAAGGATTTGATGGTGCCGGCGACCTCGCCGCGCTCGGTGGCGATGCCCGCCCGCACATCGGAGCCGATATACTCTTCCTTTAATATATCATTGACCAGCTCGTACTCCGTGCCGCCGAGCTTCACGCGGTTGATGCCGTCCGTATATTTTGCCCTCGCTCCGTCCGTGCCCCGCGAGAACAAAAAGACGAACAAACCGATGACCGCGGCTATGATCAGGCCGGTGCGGATCCATTTGCCTTTTGATCTCTTCATTATATAAACAACCTCCGTCGCGTCTGCCCGTTATGCCTGCCAGCGGGCCGCGGCACCGCAGGGAAGCGTCAGCCCGGTGTTCGTCACCGGCAGACCGAGCTCGTCCGCCGTGACATGTCCGCCGTTGGCGGGTGTCAGGGTGAGCCCCAGAATATACGCCATCATCGCCGGCTGCAGACCGGTGGTGTAGGAATTAATAAGGAAGAACAGCGGATCGTCCGAGAGAAGTTCTGCTGTCTCCTTCACGAAATCATAAATGTTGTCCTCGATCACCCAGGTCTCGCCCTTCGGGCCTCTGCCGTAGGACGGAGGGTCCATGATGACCGCATCGTAGCGGTTGCCGCGGCGAAGCTCGCGCTCCACGAATTTGCGGCAGTCATCCACAAGCCAGCGGATGGGCGCCTCCGACAGTCCCGAGGCCGCTGCATTGTCCTTCGCCCAGGTAACCATGCCCTTCGACGCATCGACGTGGGTCACCGCTGCGCCGGCCTGTGCCGCCGCAAGCGTCGCGCCGCCCGTGTATGCAAAGAGATTGAGAACGCGGACCGGCCGGTCCGGCTTTGCAGCCTTCCGCGCCCGGATCAGCTCCGAGAACCAGTCCCAGTTGGCCGCCTGCTCGGGGAACAGTCCCGTGTGCTTGAAGGAAAACGGCTGCAGGCGGAACGTCAGTCCCTTGTAGCCGATCTGCCACACTTTCGGAAGGTCGAAAAATTCCCACTCTCCGCCGCCCTTGCTGCTTCTGTGGTAATGCGCATTCGGCCGGCTCCAGCCCGGCAGCTTCCGGGGCGTGTTCCACAGAACCTGCGGGTCCGGGCGCACCAGGACATACTTTCCCCAGCGCTCCAGCTTCTCACCGCCGCCGGTATCCAAAACCTCATAATCCTTCCAGTCCTTCGCAATCCACATGAGCGATTCCTTTCCGATCCAGCGGCTTCCGCCGCGGCCCCTTCCGCCCGCCTCGAAACGGGGGCGTCTCTTCGGCATATTATAAAGCAAATCCCCGCGTTGCGCAAGCGCGCTTCGGCGATTCCTCATTTTCCGATTTCGGCGTTTTCTTTTTCTGTAAGGTTCTTGACTGCGGCGAAGAAATGTAATAGAATAACTTTGCTGGTGCGTATACAGCGCGGCAGGAACGATGAGAATACTATTGGAGGATTTTGTAACATGGGTATTTTGACCAGATTTAAGGATATCATGGCTTCCAACATCAACGCTATGCTGGACAAGATGGAAGATCCCGAGAAGATGATTGACCAGTGCCTTCGCAACCTGAATTCCGACCTCGCGAAAGTGAAGTCCGAGACCGCAGGTGTCATGGCAATGGAGAAGTCCTGCAAGCGCGATCTGACCGCTTGCGAGAGCGATATTGCGAAGATGCAGAATTATGCGATCAAGGCTCTGGAAGCCGGCAACGAAGAGGATGCGAAGAAGTTCCTTGCCGAGAAGGCAAAGCTCACCGCAAAGCTCGCCGGTCTTCAGGACAACTACACGGTAGCTGCCGAGAACGCACAGAAGATGCGCGACATGCATGCGAAGCTTACGCATGATATCGAGGAGCTTGAGGCCCGCAAGGAGATGATCAAGTCCAAGATTGCCGTAGCGAACGCGCAGGAGAAGATCAACAAGATGACCGCCGATGTTTCCGGCGCGAACAACTCCATCGCAAGCTTCGAGCGTCTTGAGAAACTCGCCAACAAGAAGCTTGACAAGGCACAGGCCGAGGCAGAGCTCAACGCTCAGCGCCCGGGCAGCACGATCCGCGATCTCACTGCAAAGTACGAGCAGAGCCCCGATGTCGACAAGGAGCTCGAGGCACTCAAGGCAAGCCTCGGCATGACGACGGCTGCTCCCACGACCGCAGAGTAATCGCTTGTCTTAAGTCCGGCTTCCACCGGATTTCGGACCATTTGTTCCCAGACGATAACAAGCGGTGTGGTTTGTTCCACACCGCTTGATTTTTTACCCCCAGGGAGGACCCCCGATGCAACCCGAGACATTGATGCTGTACAAGTTGATCATCCTCTACATCCTCGACCGTGTTGATTTTCCGATGACGAACGCGCAACTTTCCAACTTCATCACCGACCGTCAATACACGAACTATTTCAACGTGCAGCAGGTGCTCGCCGACCTGACGGACGACGGCTACATCACGCTCGACCAGACGCGCAACGCCGCCTTCTACCGCATCACGCCGGACGGCCACGAGGCCCTCTCCTTCTTCTACAAAAACATTTCCCGCAACATCCGCGACGACATCGACATGTACTTAAGCGAGCAGCAGTATTCGCTCCGCGAGGAATCCTCCAACGTGGCCGACTACCACGAGGCCCGCAAGGGTGAGTACGTGGTGGAGCTCAAGGTCGTCGAGCGCGAGACCTCCGTCATCGAGATCCGCCTCACGGTGCCCTCGAAGGAAAATGCGGAAACCATATGCCGCAACTGGCGAAAAAAGAACGCAGACATTTACGCCTACGTTCTCAACTCGCTTCTCGGCGAACAGCCGGAAACCTGATCTTACAAACCGCCGCAAGGCGGTTTTTCTTTTTGTATTATGCCTGCACATCCGGGCCCGGTTCCGCCGCCGGCTTCACTCCCGGTTTCTCTGCCGGCTTCTCCGGCGCATTTTCCGAAGGCGCCGCAGGGAAGAGCTTCTCTTCCATCACCTTCCACACCTCCGAAAGCCCTGCCTTCGAGGACGCGGACGTGACGATGAGCGTATCTTCGGGCGACATGGAAAGCGCCGCGCGGATCATCTTCGTCTGCGTTGCAAGCTGACTCCGCTTGATCTTGTCCGCCTTCGTGGCGATCACCACCGGCCGGAGCCCGCGGTCCACGATCCAGGCGTACATCGCCTTGTCGTTCTCACTCGGCTCATGCCGGATGTCCACCAGAAGGAAAATGCACTTAAGCTGCCTGCTTGTGATCAGGTACCGCTCGATCATGCGGCCCCATTTTGCGACAAGCTCCTTCGTGACCTTCGCGTAGCCGTAGCCCGGAAGATCGACGAAGTAAAATGCACGGTTTAAAAAGTAGAAATTGATGGTCTGCGTCTTGCCCGGCTGGGACGACGTCCTCGCCAGCGCCTTGCGATTGACAAGGGCGTTGATGAGGGAGGATTTGCCGACATTCGAGCGACCCGCGAAGGCAAATTCGGGGTGCGCGTTGACCGGCAGCTTACTCGTCACGCCGCAGACGGTCTGCAATTCTGCCTGGGTTATGTTCACTGTACTGCTATTGCCTCCCTGAGAACCTCATCCATGGTGCGCACCGGGATGATCTCCATTCCTTCGGTCACTTCCGCGGGAATGTCCGTGAGATCCTCGCGGTTTGCCAACGGGATCAAAACCTTGCGGATACCGACACTCTTCGCGGCGAGAAGCTTCTCCCGAAGTCCGCCGATGGGAAGCACACGGCCCCGGAGCGTAATCTCGCCGGTCATCGCCACATCCGACGCCACCGGCTTTCCGGTGATGGCGGAGTATACCGCCGTCGCCATCGTGATACCTGCCGACGGACCGTCCTTCGGAACGGCGCCCTCCGGAACGTGAATGTGGATGGCATGCTTCTCGAAGTAGCCCTCCTCCGTTGCGTCGGAAAGACGCGCGCGGATGTAACTTAAGCCCGCCATCGCGGATTCCTTCATCACATCGCCGAGGGATCCGGTGAGCTCAAGCTTGCCGCTTCCCGGGAAAATGTTCACCTCGATCTCCATGGTGGTTCCGCCGACGCTGGTCCAGGCGAGACCTCTCGCCACGCCGACCATCGGCTTGCCGATCTTGTCCTCCGGAAGGAAACGATACCTTCCGAGGTAGTCCGTCAGATTCTTTCCTGTGATACTGATCTTGCCGATCTTCTTTCCCTCGGCCTCCGCCTCGGTGATGGCAAGCACCGCCTTGCGGCAGACTTTTCCGATGGCGCGCTCCAAGGAGCGAACGCCCGCCTCGCGGGTGTAATGTTCAATGATGTCATCAATGGCCTTGTCGCTCCAAGTGATCTGCTTTGCGGTCAGGCCGTGGTGCTCCATCTGCTTCGGGATCAGATGTTCCTTCGCAATGTGATGCTTCTCGGTCTTTAAATAACTGCTGATCTCGATGATCTCCATGCGGTCGAGAAGCGGCTTCGGGATCGTCTCCGTGGTGTTGGCCGTAGCTAAGAACATCACACGGCTCATGTCCACCGGAATCTCGATGTAATGGTCGACGAACCGGCTGTTCTGCGCGCTGTCGAGCACCTCTAAAAGAGCCGAGGACGGATCGCCCTTATAGTCGTTGCCGAGCTTGTCCACCTCGTCGAAAAGCATGAGCGGGTTGGACGTGCCGGCCTGGATCATTCCCTGAATAATGCGTCCCGGAAGGGATGCCACATACGTTCTGCGGTGTCCGCGGATCTCCGCCTCATCGCGAACGCCGCCGAGGCAGACGCGGACATAGCGGCGGTTCATGGCCTCCGCAATGCTCTTCGCAATCGACGTCTTGCCGGTTCCGGGCGGTCCCACCAGGCACAGGATCGGCGTGTCCGCCTGCTGCGCATGCATATGCACCGCCAAAAACTCCGTCACGCGCTCCTTCACGTCCTTGAGTCCGTAGTGGTCGCGCTCCAGCACTTCCTTCGCCTGCAGAAGATTGTTGTTATCTTCACTCACGCGGTCCCACGGGAGCTTCAACAGCGTCTCGATATAGTCTCTGCTGACCGAGCTCTCACCGGAGTTGGAGGAGAGATTCTTGTAGCGGTTGATCTCCTTACGGATCGCTTCCTTCACCTCATCACTCGCCTGGAGTTCCTCCACCTTCGCCAGAAAATCCTCGACCTCACTCTCGGAGTTGTCCCCGAGCTCCTGGCGGATCACCTTCATCTGCTCGCGCAGCACATAGTCCTTCTGATTTTTGTCGATCTCCGCCTGCACCTGCTCCTTGAGGTGATTGCGGATGCGCAGCACCTCCGCCTCGTTGGCAAGAATGCCCGAGAGCGTCTGATACTGCTCCAGATTGTTGCGCGCCTCAAGAAGCGTCTGCCGAAGCTCCGCCGGGATCGGCATCAGGATCATCGCCTGATTCACCAGCGTCTCCAGACTCTTCTGTCCGCTCAGCCGCTTCATCACATCGTCCGGCATCTTCTTTTCCATCGAGTCGTCAAACCGGCGGATGAGATCCAAAAGGGACCGGCGAAGCGCCTCCTGCTCCACGCGGCGCATGGGAATGATCTCCATCGGAGCTTCCTCAACCTCGCCGTACAAACAGCCGCGCACCATGGTCAGGTCCCGCAGCCTGCCGCGGCTTAAGCCGCACACAAGCGCGCGCATCCGGCCGTCCGGCAATTTGATCAGCTGCCGGATGTCCGCGATGGTTCCCATCTCATGATACTCCGACATCACCGTCGAGAGGCCCTCGGCCTGCGGGTCCGTGCGAAGCACGACAAAAACACGCGCCCGGTGCATCATGACACTCTTGATCTCCTCGATCATCGTGTCCTCCCGCACCTCAAACGCGGATACCATCTCGTTAAATACAACCAGATCCCGCTGCGGCATCACCAAAAGCCTCTGCGTACCCTCGCTGTAAATCTGTTCTCCCTCTTCTTCCGTCCACTCCGGCACCGGCTCCCGTCCGTCCGCGTCGTTGCGCTTCTCCTCAGGCTCCGCCGTTGCCTCGTTCAACAAATCCTCTTTACTCATAACACCTCCGCACACAAAAATGTACAAACACGGCGGAAAGCAATGCTCTCCGCCGTAAGACTACTCAAAAAACTATGCGCCCTGTTCCGCAATCGGCTCGTCTCCGGGCTCTTCCTCCGCCGCAGAAAGCTCCGCGGTGGTACGCCGTACGGACGCATCACGGATGAGCACCGGCTCCTCTGTTCCCTCCGCCGCTTCCTTCGTGATGATGCAGCGAACCACATCCTCCTCGGAAGGAATCCGGTACATGGTATTCATCATGATGGACTCCATGATCGCACGAAGTCCGCGCGCACCGGTCTTTCGCTCCTCCGACTTGTGCGCGATCTCGCGCAACGCGCCCTCCTCGAACTCCAGCGCTACGCCGTCGAGCTCGAACAGCTTCTCGTACTGCTTCGTAAGAGCATTTTTCGGCTCGGTCAGAATGCGCATCAGATCCTCCTCCGTGAGGAGATCGAGGGACACACTCACCGGAACACGGCCGACGAACTCGGGGATCAGGCCGAATTTGACGAGATCCTGCGGCAACGCCTGCCGGAACACTTCACCGATATTGCGCTCGCCCAGAGCAACCTCAAGGTCCGCGTTGAAACCGATCTGCTTCTGTCCGATCCGCGACTCGATGATGGACTCCAGTCCGTCAAATGCACCGCCGCAGATGAACAGAATGTTCGTCGTATCGATGTGGAACATCTCCTGCTGCGGGTGCTTGCGACCGCCCTGCGGCGGCACGCTGGCCTCGGTTCCCTCAAGGATCTTCAGCAATGCCTGCTGAACGCCCTCGCCGGAAACGTCGCGGGTGATGGACACATTTTCCGACTTCTTCGCGATCTTGTCGATCTCATCGATGTAAATGATGCCGTACTGCGCGCGCTCGATATCGTAATCCGCGGCGATGATCAGCTTGAGGAGAATGTTCTCCACATCCTCGCCGACATAGCCGGCCTCCGTCAGCGTCGTCGCATCCGCGATGGCGAACGGAACGCTCAACTTCTTCGCCAGATTCTGCGCCAAGTACGTCTTACCGGAACCGGTGGGTCCGATCATGAGGATGTTGCTCTTTTGAAGCTCCACATCGGACTTCGATCCCGCCAGTATTCTCTTGTAATGATTGTAAACCGCAACCGAAAGCATCCGCTTGGCCTCGTCCTGACCGATGACATACTGGTCGAGGAACTCCTTCATCTCACGGGGAGGGACCAGACGGATTCCGTCCGCCTGCGCTCTGCCGCCGACCTCGGGCTCGCGCTCGTAATCCTCATACATGAGGTCGTAGCACTGGTCGATACAGCGATCACAGATGTAGACATTGTTCGACGGTGCGCCGATCAGCTTGCTGACCTCCCGCTCCTGACGGCCGCAGAAGGAGCAACAACGCCCCGTTTTGCCCGTACTCTTCGACATTGACTCCTCCTTATCGGCTGACGATCACCTTGTCGATCAAACCGTATGCCTGCGCCTCTTCCGCCGTCATCCAGTTGTCACGGTCGGTATCGGCCGCAACGACCTCAACGGGCTTTCCGCAGTTCTCCGCGAGCATCCGATTGAGTTTTTCCTTCGTCTGAAGGATGTGCTTTGCAGCGATCTCAATCTCGGTGGCCTGACCCTGTGCACCGCCCAGAGGCTGGTGGATCATGATCTCCGCATTCGGAAGCGCATAGCGCTTGCCCTTGGCACCGCCCGCAAGGAGGAATGCTCCCATGCTTGCTGCCATTCCGATGCAGATCGTCGAGACATCGCACTTGATGTAGCGCATCGTATCATAGATCGCAAGTCCCGCGGAAACAGATCCGCCGGGGCTGTTGATGTAGAGGCAGATGTCCTTGCCCGGGTCCTCGGACTCCAGGAACAGAAGCTGTGCTACCACAAGGCTCGCCGTCACTTCGTTGACTTCCTCGCCGAGGAAAATGATACGATCCTTCAGCAATCTGGAATAGATGTCGTAGGAACGCTCACCGCGGCTCGACTGCTCAATGACATAAGGCACTAAACTCATAAAATACCCTCTCTTTCCAAAGGTGGCCCGATGTTTCGATCGGGCCATCCGGTAAATCCTTCACAATTACCCCGCCGCATGCCGGCGGGCTCACCGCAACGGGGCTTACGCCTCCTTTGCGTTATCCACAAGAAGCGAGATCGCCTTCTGCACGGAGAGATCCTGCGACAGCTGCTGCTTCTCCTCGTCGCCCAGAAGCTCCTTCACCTTGGCAAGCTCCATCTGGTACTGATCCGCCATCTTCTGCATCTCGGCCTCGAGTTCCTCCTCGGAAACCTCGATCTTCTCTGCTGCAGCGATCGCCTCGAGAACCAGTCTCGTCTCGATGCGGTTCTTTGCCTGCGGCTTCAGAGACTCAAGATACTTCTGCTGCGTCATTCCGGTGTACTGGAGATACTGCTGGATGTTCAGGCCCTGCATCTGAAGGCGCTGTGCGAACTCCTCGCCCATCTGGCGTGCCGTCGCATCGATCATCGCGTCCGGGATCTCCATGGTCGCGTTCTCGATAGCCTTCTTAACAAGCTCATTTTCCTTCTCGGTCTTAGCCTCGGCTTCCTTCTTCTCGCTCAGGTCCTTCTTAATGCTGTCGCGGTACTCCGCAAGCGTATCGTAATCGGAAACCTCGGAAGCGAACTCGTCATCGATCTCCGGAAGCTCCTTCGCGGTGATCTTGTTCACCTTGCACTTGAATACCGCTGCCTTGCCGGCGAGCTCCTTCGCGTGATACTCCGCAGGGAACGTAACCTCGACATCGCACTCCTCACCGAGTTTCTTGCCGATCAGGCCCTCCTCGAAACCGGGGATGAAGCTGTGGGAACCGATAACCAGCGGATGGTTCTCGCCCTTGCCGCCCTCGAAAGCAACGCCGTCGACAAATCCTTCGTAATCGATGGTCGCGGTATCACCCTCGACGATCGCGCGATCCTCGATGTTGATCTCCTTCGCGTTCTTCTCCTGCTCCTTCTTAACTACCTCGTCGATCTCCTCATCGGAAACAACGATCTCCTTCTTCGCGATCTCCAGTCCCTTGTACTCGCCCAGAGTAACCTCCGGCTTCTTGGCAACCGTCGCGGTGAAGATGAAAGGCTTTCCGGACTCGATCTGCGTAACGTCGATCTCGGGTCTCGAAACGAGCTCCAGACCGCAACCCTTCGCTGCCTCCTCATATGCATCGGGGATCAGCAGATTGGCTGCCTCCTCGTAGAACATCTCCTTGCCGTACATCTTGACTACCATCTGATACGGAGCCTTGCCCTTGCGGAAGCCCTGAATGGCAATCTTATTCTTATTCTTCTCAAACGCCTTGCGGATCGCGTCCTCAAACGCCTCTGCCGTGGTGTCGATGGTGAGTTTCACCATATTCTTTCCCAAATCTTCTACCTGGAAACCCATGTTCGGTATGTCCTCCTTGATCTTCCGTCCGCAGGGACCGCCCGCAGAATCGGTAACATTGCTTTATCGAAATCAATACAGAATTCAACAAGGTAGCATTATAACACAAGCCTTGCGGCAAATCAAGTGCATCTTTCCGGCACTTGTATGAGAATCGATATGCTCTCGTTGATTCGTTAATTATTTTACTCACTTCACCAGGAA
>CACZRV010000112.1 GCA_902783725.1 uncultured Lachnospiraceae bacterium
ACCCCCGTTTTCGCCGTGAGAGGGCGACGTCTTGACCCCTTGACCAACAAGCCAAATGCTGCGTACATGATGATACCAAAGAACATCAAAAATTGCAAGCACTTTTTTTGACTTTTTTCATTTTATTTTTCGGCGCCTGTTTCGACCCCGTATCCGGTGTCGTAAACGGCCACCTCGTGGACGCCCGAGCCCGCGGAATAGACCTTGGCAAATGCTGTCGCAAGCACGTCCTCGCGAAGCTTCGGATCCTCCTCCCGCTGGCGTCTCTGGATGAGGATGTAGCGGATACCCAGTGCATGGGCAAGCTCTCTCGCGTCCTCCGGCGTCTCCGATCGAAGCAGCATCTCCGCCCAGGCGCGTCTGTCGGGAACGTTATAGCCGGCCGTCTGCGCCATGGACATATGCCCCAGGTAATTCAGAAAACCCGCGGCGTTGACACTGGTCAGCACATTGCCTTTGACCAGGAACACCGTGTCCTTCGTAACCCCCGCTTCCTTCGCCCAGGAAAGAAGCTTCGGCGTTGTCTCCAGCGTATACGACGACTTCGTGTC
The DNA here is from genome assembly GCA_902783725.1 of uncultured Lachnospiraceae bacterium. Classification (GTDB taxonomy): domain Bacteria; phylum Bacillota; class Clostridia; order Lachnospirales; family Lachnospiraceae; genus ISDg. The sequence goes on from CACZRV010000112.1 coordinate 552, forward strand.
GCATTTTTTGAGCACGAGATACGAATCGTACAATCCGGTGCCGAGTAGCGGGATCAGCAAAACAAGCAACACAACCCGCCGCAGCGTTACCGTTACGGTGGTCTTCTTCGCACGCAGCGCATCCGCAAACGCGATGGCTCCCTGTAACTCCAGCCAGTACAATGCGAACAGCATATACTTATGGTTCTGCGTCATGTTCGGCGAGAGCTTGACGCAAAATGCAAACACGATCGGCAAAAGCGACGCCGCCATCACGATCCGGTGGACGCTTTTGTTGCGAAGCACATACAGGATAAGGAACGGGATCAGAAGCCAGATCCACTGGAAGAAGAATTTTCCGATATTTCCGAGACTCCGGTCCTCCAGCACGTAACCGTGGGTAAGGCTTACGCCGAAGGGCGAGCCGCTCCCGGCAAATATGCTCATCAACGCCAGCATGAGCACCGCCGAGCACAAGCCCGTGAAGGCAAATGCCAGCTGATCTCTCGCAAACCACATCATCACGAAAAGCATCAGCAGTGTGGCGATCACCGCATGGCCGCTCACATAGCCCGTAAGGCCCAGGAATACCCCGGCGAACACTGCGGTGCCTGCCTGGGAACGCCCCGAGACGGTCATATGCTTATGCAAAACCGCGGTCAGATATTCCTTCAGGGGCAATACTCTCCCGTCCTCGCCCCGGCGAAGCTTCGCGCGCTCCTCCATGCCGCGGATGACATATGGAAGAAACAGGCTGATCACAAAGAACGCCACCGCCATGCCGAAGATCAGATGTCGCTGATTCAAAAGCGCGTTTACCTGGTATAAGCCCCACCACTCGTAGTCGGTCTTTCCCAGATACACGTCGTTGGTGCGGAACGCTGTCCCCAGGTTGCCCCAGTTTTCCTTAACAAAGAAGTAGATGCCCATGGACGAGCGGAATGTCACGAACAGCCATACGAGGTGGCACACATTTTTCCTCCCGCACAGGCGGAAGAAACACTCGAAGATCGCGCAGTACATCGCTACCATCGCTAAAACACTCGGCAGATTGTACGCAAAATCGATGCGGAGTCCTAAAAACTCAAGGTTTCCGGCCAGAAAATCAAAGAAGAAATGATACTTCATCCCGGCTCCGGTGTAGGGCGGATACTGCACCGGCACGCACTGCCACTGGGAGACGGAACGGATGATATTCAGATGCAGGGACATGTCCTCCGCGGTGGGTCCGCCGATGATCATATTCCCCTTGACGACGCGAAAGCCCGCGATCATCATAACGCACGCAAAGGAAATGCTCGCCGCAAGGAACAATGTCTCGCTGGCGGTGGGACGAAGCTGCCGCAGCAGCGGCTTAAAGCGCACATGGTTTCGAAACCGCGCGATCAACAGAAACGACGCCAGGGGCATCATGGTCATCACAAGGAGATTGGCCCAGACAAGCGGCCGCCCCGTAGCGGAGAAAATGCAGCCGATCACGTAGGTAAGCCACCCCTGTGTCAAAACGCCTGCGATGAGGCATGCAGGGTACAGCGCGAAGACCGGATTGCGCGAGCGCTCACCGGCCGTCGTTAAGATTTTCTTTTGCATGACGCGCGGCAGTATCGTCACGACGACGGCAAAGCCCGTCAGCAGACACTCCGCGAGATACAGAATACCAAGCATAAACTTACATCACTCCGAAGAAATCCGAAAGACTCATCTGGTTTGAATCCTGCATATTTGCAAGAACTCCGACCTCCGTCAAAAGGTCCGTAACGCTGGTGCCCACATGGCAGCGGTTGCGGATATCCTCCTTGGAGAGGAACGGATCCGACGGATCGGCTGCATCCTCGATGGCCTGCGCGGCCACGGCGCCCAGTCCGCCGATGGAGGTGAGGGACGGCATGATCTTTCCGTCGATCACCTGGAACTTCGTGGCCTTGGCGCGGTAAATGTCGATGGGCATAAAGTCAAAGCCTCTCGCGTACATCTCCTGCACCAGACGCATATCCTTGAGCTGTCCCTGCTCCTTCTCGGAGAGGGCGTATTCCTTTTGTTTGCTGTTGCTTCTTCTCTTGTACTCCTCCATCACCTTCTCCATGCGGTTCTTGCCCTTCGCCATGATGGAGTAGTCGAAGTTGTTCGCACGGATCGTAAAATACGCGGCGTAGTATAAAAGCGGCATGTACAGCTTGAAGTAGGCAACACGGAAGGCCATCATGACGTACGCACACGCATGCGCCTTCGGGAACATGTATTTGATCTGCTTGCAGGACCAGATGTACCAGTCGGGGATCCCGTGGTCCTTCATCTCCTGCTCCCACTCGGGCGTAAGGCCCTTGCCCTTGCGGACCTTCTCCATGATGCTGAAGGCGTCCTTGTTGGGAAGCCCCATGGCGATCAGGAAAGTCATAATATCATCGCGGGTACAGATGGCTGTAGAGAGGGTGCATTTTCCGTCGTGAATGAGGTCCTGGGTGTTGTTCGTCCACACGTCGGTTCCGTGGGACAATCCCGAGATTCGGATCATGTCCGAGAAACTCTGGGGTTTTGTCTCCATGAGCATCTTGATTACGAAGTTTGTACCAAGCTCCGGCAGGCCGAGACTTCCGGTCTCGCAACCGTCGATCTGCTCAGGAGTGATGCCCAGAGCTTCGGTGCTGTACATCAACGACAAAACCTTCGGATCGTCCATGGGAAGGGTCTTGACATCGATGCCCGAGAGATCCTCCAGCATTCGGATCATGGTGGGATCTTCGTGTCCGAGGATATCCAGCTTCAAAAGGTTATGGTCGATCTTATGGTAATCGAAATGCGTCGTGATGGTGTCCGTGGTCATATCGTTCGCCGGATGCTGCACGGGTGTGAAGGTGTCGATCTCCTCGCCGTGAGGCAGAACGATGATTCCGCCGGGGTGCTGACCGGTGGTGCGCCGCACGCCGACGCATCCCTGCACGATGCGGTCGATCTCCGCCGTCCGCTTCGTGATCCCGTGCTCCTCGTAGTACTTCTTGATAAAGCCGAACGCCGTCTTGTCCGCAAGCGTACCTACGGTACCGGCGCGGAACGTGTGTCCCTTGCCGAACAACACCTCGGTGTACGCGTGGGCCTTGCTCTGATACTCACTCGAAAAATTCAGGTCGATATCCGGCTCCTTGTCTCCGTAGAAGCCCAGGAACGTCTCAAAAGGGATGTTCTGTCCGTCCCTGGTCAGCGGTTTTCCGCAGACCGGACAGTTCTTTGCCGGCAGGTCAAACCCGGACTTTAATGCATACGCCTTCACCTCGTCGGAATCGAAATCCGAGTAATGGCAGGATTTGCAGAAATAGTGGGCCGGCAGCGGATTTACCTCGGTGATCCCGGCCATGGTCGCCACAAAGGATGAGCCCACACTGCCGCGGGAGCCGACGAGATAACCGTCGTCGTTGGAGTGCTTAACAAGTCGCTGTGCGATAATATACATGACCGCGAAACCGTTGGAGATGATGGAGTTGAGCTCCTTCTCCAGTCTTGCGGATACGATCTCGGGAAGGTTCTCGCCGTACCACTTGTGCGCCGTGTCGTAGCAGATGCTGCGAAGCTCGGCATCGGAATTCTCGATGACGGGCGGGCATTTGTCGGGGCGTACCGGGTTGATCTTCTCGATCATGCGGTTGATGCGGTTCGGATTTTCCACAACCACCTCGTAGGCCTTCTTCTCGGGAAGATACGTAAACTCCGAGAGCATCTCCTCGGTGGTGCGGTAATACAACGGCGGCTGGCGATCCGCGTCAACGAAGCCCTTGCCTTTCATGATGATGCGACGGTAAATCTCGTCCTCGGGATTTAAGAAGTGCACGTCGCAGGTTGCAACGCACATTTTCCCGTGGGCGTCCGCCAGGTCCACGATGCGCTTGTTAAGAGCCGCTAAATCGTCCCATCCCGTCACCTGCGGGATCGACTCGTCGTCGATCATATACTGGTTGTTCCCCAGAGGCTGGATCTCATAGTAGTCGTAGAAATCGCTGATGCGCTTGATCTCCTCCTCCGGCTTGTTATGCAGGATTGCACGGAACAGCTCTCCCGCCTCGCAGGCCGAACCGATGATCAAACCCTCGCGGTATTTTCGAAGCAGGCTCTTCGGAATCTTCGGAACACGGTAGAAATAGTCGATGTGCGAGCGGGAAACAAGGCGGTAGAGATTGTTGCGGCCCACATCGTTTTTGCAGAGCAAAATGATGTGGTAGCTGTGCAGTTTCCGCACTTCCTCCTTGTCGAGCTCGCAGTCGTACGGCGTTCCGTCGGGCTTAGTCACACCCTCGTCGTCAATGATGTAGCCCTCCATGCCGTAGATGATCTTGAACTTCTTGTAGGCGGCCTTCTTCTCCTCGTCGTCGCCGAATTTGGACGGATCGATGGCGTGGGCCGCGTCGACAAAGGACTGCACGACGCCGTGGTCCGTGATGGCGATGGCCGGGTGTCCCCACTCAAAGGCGCGCTTAACAATGGTCGCCGTGTCGACAACCGCATCCATATCGCTCATCTGCGTATGACAATGGAACTCCACGCGCTTGACTGGCGCGGTGTCGCGGCGCTTCAGGCGGAAATCCTCCGCCTTCCGGATGCCGTGCACGCGGCTTACGGTCAGTTCGCGGGTGTATTTGTCGTCCTCGGTCTCGCCGTGGAGGCAGATGAACGATCCGTTCTTAAGCTGGGGCAGCAATTCCGCGGCCAGCTCGGTTGCGATGTACATCTTGACGGCGATCGAATCCTCAAAGTCCGTGATGTTGAAGGTGATCAATGTCTTCGTCGCCTGCTTTTTCGCCGGATTTTCCGCCTCCTGGCGAGGCACGATCTCCCGGCTGTCCACAGCGAAAATCTGCCCGTGGATCGTCACGGTCTGGAAGGGATAAGTGATGTCCGCCACCGGCGTCGTGTCTGCAAATTCAAAGGGCCTTCCGTAGATAAGATTCGGATCCGCCGGAATCTTTTTCTTCCGGAACGTCTTCTCCGAGGGCTCCTCCGGAATCGGTTTGGGCTCTCGTTTGACAAGGTCCGCGGGCTTGCGCTCCCGCACCTTCCCGGGCTCCGCCTGACGGTTGTGCAAAACTCTTGCGATGTGCTCATCTTCCGTGTACACGCGCTCGTGAGCGTACGAATCCGTCAGGTCCTCCGACTCCGAGTACTGCATCCCCGCAGAAGTAAAGCGCTCCGTCCAGAAGCGGATCCGCGCCGTTACCGCGGACAGAAAATCCTCCTGCATGGTGCGGTAGATTCCGTTGTTCGGCAGCGTGAACACGATCCGCCCGTCCGCCTCCGAAATCTGCGCCTCGTCCATGACCATGCGGTAGCTCTGCAGATACTCCGCGCCGAACTGCTCCCGCAAAAGCGAAAGCAACATCGAAAGGGCCTCGTCCCGGTCTCCCTCTTCGATGCACGCAAAACGGACCCGAATACGCACATGGCGACCCGAGTCTGCAAAATACTGTTCTTCGATACATTCCGCAAGCCGCCTGAGCGCCTCGAACGGAATCATCTCCATGCTTCTCGCATGGACTGTCACCGTGTCCGAACCGCTTGCCGTCAACCGCTCTATTTCCAGATCCCGAACCTGCGAGACGATCCTCGCATCGGGCTTTAATTCCTCAAATGCCTCAAACAGATTCATCCGAATTCTCTCTTTATCTGCATTCCATTACAACTTCGGAAAATGAAACCCTCACTCCGCGGCACGCTCCCTGCGAAGCTTACCGATCTCCTCCTCCAGGGCTGCCAGAAGCTCCGATTCCGGCATTTTCCGAAGGATCTCGCCCTTTCTGAACAAGAGTCCTTCCCCGTCGCCTCCGGCGATCCCCAGGTCCGCCTCACGGGCCTCTCCCGGGCCGTTCACGACGCACCCCATGACCGCAACCTTGATATCCAGGTCGTCGTACTTCTGCACCATCCGCTCCGCGGCCTCCGCAAGTCCGATCAGATCGATCTTCGTGCGTCCGCAGGTCGGACACGACACAAGCTCCACGCCTCCTTTGCGAAGGCCGAGGGTCTTTAAAATGCGCTTTGCGGAGCGCACCTCCTCCTCGGGGCTTCCCGTCAGGGACACGCGGATGGTGTCTCCGATGCCCTCGTGAAGCAAAATTCCCAGGCCGATGGCGGACTTGATGTTTCCGGCCCAGACCGTTCCGGCCTCGGTGATCCCCACGTGAAGCGGGTAGTCCGTCTTCTCCGCGATCCGCTCATGGGCCTCGACGCACAGCCGCACGTCCGAGGACTTGATGCTGATCACGATATTCTCAAACGAGAGCTTCTCCAACTCCCGCACTTTCATTAACGCGCTCTCAACGAGCCCATCGGCCGTCACGCCGCCGTATTTTGCGATCAGGTCCTTCTCCAGGGAGCCGCTGTTGACGCCCACGCGGATGGGGATGCCTGCATTTTTCGCTGCCGAAACCACGGCCGAAACCCGCGACGCATCGCCGATGTTTCCGGGGTTGATGCGGATCTTGTCCGCGCCGGACTCGATGGAGGCGATGGCAAGACGATAATCAAAATGAATGTCGCAAACCAGCGGGATTCGGATCTTTTGTTTGATCTCGCGAACCGCCTGCGCGGCCTCCATGGTGGGCACCGCCACGCGGATGATATCGCATCCCAGATCCGTCAGCCTCTCGATCTGTGCAACCGTGGCCGCAACGTCCTCGGTTTTGGTATTGCACATGGACTGAATCAGGATCGGATTGCCTCCGCCGATGACGCGGTCGCCGATTTTGATCTCTCTCGTCTTCATGGATCTCCTCCGAAACTTATAACGGCAACAACATTCCGAACACGTTGGAGATGTCGTTGAACAGAATTACGATCATCAAAAGGATCAACAAAACGAAGCCGGCGAGGGTGACATACCCTTCCACCTTCGGGTTGACGGGCTTTCCGCGCACTGCCTCGATGAACAAAAACAACAGCCGGCCGCCGTCCAGTGCGGGAATCGGCAGAAGGTTCATCACGCCCAGGTTGGCGCTAAGCAGGATCGCCCAGTTCAAAAGGTTCAAAAATGCATAGAAAATGCCGTCCGAGTGATAGCTCTCATCCACGACATTGCTCATCTCGCTCACAACGCGGACCGCTCCGCCCACGTCCTGGCGCTTCGCCTTGCCCTGAAGGAGGAACTTAAGGCTCTTCACGGTCGCCTTCATCCAGTAGCCGACCTCGTTCAAACCGTACTTCATGACGCCGAAAGCGCCCACCTTCTCGCGGTAGTTGATATTGTACGAAAAGCCCATCTCGCGGGTCTCGTTCAATGCCGGCGTGACGTTGACGATCAACGCCATCCCGTTCCGGTCGATCACCAGGGAGATCGGCTGGCCCGTCAGGGGATTTTCCGAGATGTACTCCTGAAACTCCTCCGGCGTCGAGATCGGTACTCCGTTGATCTGCGTGATCTTATCCCCTGCCTTTAAGCCGGCCTCCGCCGCGGGACCGCTCACCTCGGAGAGCGTCATGGGAAGATGTCCGTCCTGCTGGTTCAGGGTATACGTGATACCGAACATGTAACGGCGGTTCATCTTCGTCTCGTACGTGCCCTCGTAGATCTTGCCGTCGCGCTCGTACTTGATGGTGACGCGCTCAGGAACGCCGTCGAGACTCTCGTACAGGGCGAGGTCGCGCCCTATCCGAATGGTGTGATCCTCATATTCAATGATCTTATCCTCTACCTGCAACCCGGTAGCTGCCGCCACATCCTCGGTGACCGACGTCACATACGCCGGATCATAGCCGATGGATCCGATGATGATGCAGGCAAAGATAAATGCCAGAATAAAGTTGAAGAACGGGCCGGCGAAAATGATGCCGATGCGCTGCCATACGTTCTTGCTTCTAAACGTCCCTTCCGCCTCCTCCGCATGGAGCTCCGAGACATCGGGCTTCTCCCCGGTCTGTGCTGCTTCCGCAGCCGCCGAAACCTGCGCACCCTCCGCGTCGTCCTCATCCTCCGCGGCGGAAATCTTGTCCGTCACTTCCTTCGGGGACGGTTTGAGCAGCTTGTCGGGATCCTCGGCGATCGCCTCATCATCCCCGAGCATCAGACACGAGCCGCCGAACGGCAGCAGTTTCACGGACCATTTTGTGCCGCGGATCACTTTGCTGAACAACCGCGGTCCGAATCCGATGGAAAATTCCTTCACGGTCACACCGTTGATTCGCGCAATCAGAAAATGTCCGAACTCATGAAAGCAGATCACCACACCGATCATGAGTATCGACAGCAAAATGTTCAAACGTCCGGTGGCCACCAGTAATACGATCGCCGCGATCATTAACACCGCGCCGACTATCGTGTTCCGCTCCGTCTTCTTCGGTTCCATTCGTCACTCTCCTCCATCAATCCACATGGCGCTTCGCAAGAAACGCGATCGTCTCGCTCTCCGCCCCGAGCACCTCCGCAAGATCCGGTGCTGTCTTCATCTCGTGCGCCGCAAGCGCTGCGGCAATGTCCTCCGCAATGTCCGTAAAGGCGCATTTTCCGGCAAGGAAACGGGCGACGGCCCATTCATTTGCCGCATTATACACAACGGGAAGCGTGGTTCCCGTAAACTGCCCGCAGGCACAATCCTTCTCAAGCACTTCCCTTGCGAGGGCAAGCGCCGGAAAATTCTCCTCATCCGGCGGCAGGAACGTAAGCTCCCGAACCGCAAACAGGTCAAGTTGCGACGCGATCTGCGGCGCGCGCTCCGGATACAGTATCGCATACTCGATGGGCAGCCGCATGTCCGGCGTTCCCATCTGCCCGATCACCGCCCCGTCGACAAATTCCACCGCCGAGTGCAACACGCTCTGCGGGTGGATGACCACCTGGATCTGCGACGGCGCAAGCCCGAACAGCCAGCGCGCCTCCATCATCTCGAGGCCCTTGTTGACCATTGTGGCGGAGTCGATGGTGATCTTTTTGCCCATGGACCAGTTCGGATGCTTTAAGGCATCCTCCGCCGTAAAGGAATGCATCTCCTCCTTCGTGCGGCCGCGGAAGGGTCCGCCCGACGCCGTCAGAAGGATGCGCTTAACATAAAAACTTCCCTCGAAGAACGATGCCCGCTCCCCGGGAAGGGTCTGAAGCGATTGAAAGATCGCCGAGTGCTCACTGTCGATGGGGTAAAGGGGCACTCCGTGCTTCTTCAACAATTTCAAAATTATATGCCCGGCCGTGACAAGAGTCTCCTTGTTTGCCAGTGCAATCTCCTTGCCCGCCTCGATGGCTGCGATGGTCGGACGGACTCCGATCATACCCACCAGGGCGACAACCGTCATCGTCGCCTCATCGCATGCCGCGCATGCAAGCAGGCCGTCCATGCCGCTTACGATGCGAACCTCGGGCATATCCGAAAGGCTCTCGCGAAGCGCGGGAACCAAAGTCTCGTCATAGATGCACACAAGACCCGGACGGAATTCCCGGGTCTGCCTGATCAACAAATCAACACTTGTGCGGGCGGCAAGAGCCGTCACCTTCAGGGATTCGGGGAATCTTCGGACGAGTTCCAGTGTCTGAACTCCGATGGATCCCGTGGATCCCAAAACGGAAAGAAGCTTCATTTTGCGAATCCTTTCCCGGCAATCCAAATCAACCGATGCCGGTCATCAGACGAAAAATGTCACCAGCAGAAGGTACACTGCCGGCGCCGTGACGATCACGCTGTCGAAACGGTCGAGAATGCCGCCGTGACCGGGGATGAGCGTGCCGTAGTCCTTGATCTCATGCTGGCGCTTGATTCCCGAGGCGGCGAGATCACCGAACTGCGAGAGCACCGAAGCGCATGCGCAGATGATCGGAAGCGCCGCCATCGGACTGCCGACCGCGGTCAGCTTATCCTCAAAGATCAACGCGAACACGAATCCTAAAAGCGCAGCGCCGAGAACGCCGCCGATGCAGCCCTCTACGGACTTCTTGGGACTCAACACGGGAAACGCCTTGTGCTTTCCGATCAGCACACCGACGCAATATGCGCAGGTGTCCGAGCCCCAGGCTCCCAGAAACACAAGCCATACCAAGAACGCACCGCTCTCGAGCTCCCGGATGCGGAAAATGCAGCACAGCATGATCGCAACATAGAACACGCTGAAAAATGCCGCCATAACCTCCGTGAATGCGAACCTCGGATACCCTAAAACGAAGGTTACGAGCAACAAAAGAACCAGGCATATCACACACGGGCGGATGGCATTTTCATAGCCGAGCACCATCAGCACATAGTATCCGACCGCCGCTGCATAGCAGATCAGCGTCGGCGCCTTCCACGGTGCCTTAAACACGCGGTTAAACTCGAACATGCCGATCAGCGAGGTCGCCAGCAGCACGCCCCAGAGAACGTAGCCGCCGAAATAGATGGCGCCGAAGGCGATCAGCACGAGAATGATCCCGCTGAGCAATCGTTTCTTAAACATTCACAGTCCTCCAAATCACTTGACGCCGCCGAATCTGCGATCGCGTCCCTGATAGTACTCGATCGCCTTCTGCAGCTCCTTTTTATTGAAATCCGGCCACAACACATCCGTAAAATAGAACTCTGTATATGCCAGCTGCCACGGCAGGAAATTCGATGTCCGCATCTCCCCGCTCGTCCGGATCATCAGATCCGGATAGGGAATCCCGGCCGTGTCAAAATAGGAGTAAAAGATCTCCTCCGTCAGGTCCGAAGCCTTCTTTTTCCCGGCCTCGCAATCTGCGGCAAATGCCCTCGCCGCGCGCAGTATCTCATCTCTTCCCCCGTAATTGATCGCAACTTGGAACTGTAAACCCGTATTGACCGCAGAAACCTCCTCCAGCTTCCGAATGCTCTCCTGCAGGTCCTCCTCCAGCGCGGAAACATCGCCGATCACACGCACACGCATATTGTTCTTGCTGCTTCTGGCGATGCTGTCCTTCATGTATTTGCGAAGAAGCTTCATCAGAGCGTCGACCTCGTCCTTCGGCCGTGCCCAGTTTTCCGTGGAAAATGCATAGATGGTCAGATACTCGATCCCCAGGTTAAATGCATCCTCGCAGATCTGTTCCGCGACGCGGCTCCCCTGAACGTGCCCCGCATTGCGCGGCAAAAACCGTTTCTTTGCCCATCGTCCGTTTCCGTCCATGATAATGGCAACGTGGCGCGGCACCGCTTTTTCCGAGGTCTCCTTCATTTTCCATCCTTCCCGTTCTTCGCATGTCATAGGAAAAGGGCGTCTGTGACGCCCTTTTGCAGTCAGTCCGAAACGATTCTCATTCTGTATTAAAACTTAAACCGTCATGATCTCCTTGGTCTTGTCCTCAACGGTCTTGTCGATCAGCTCGATGAACTTGTCGGTCATCTTCTGAGCGTCGGTCTCCATCTTCTTGGTCTCGTCCTCGGAAATCTCCTTGCCGGCCTTCTTGATGGCATCGTTCGCATCGCGGCGGATGTTGCGGATGGCAACCTTCGCTGCCTCGCCCTTCTTCTTCACATCCTTCGCAAGCTCCTTACGACGATCCTCCGTGAGCTCGGGGAACGTCAGGCGGATGACCTTGCCGTCATTGCTCGGCGTGATGCCGATGTCGGACGCAAGGATCTGCTTCTCGATCTCCTTGATCATCTTCGACTCCCAGGGCTGGATCATGATCACGCGCGCCTCGGGAACGGAAACGTTCGCAACACCCTGCAGATTCGTCTGCGTGCCGTAGTAGTCAACGCGAATCTTGTCAAGCAGATGCGGGTTGGCGCGGCCGGCGCGGATGTTTGCGTACTCCTCCTTCAAAAAGTCGATCGTCTTGTTCATCGATTCTTCAAACGGCTTCAAAACCTCATTCATTTTGCTACCTCCTGTAAACTCTAAACTTCATAAGCATCGAAAAAAGCCGATTATACGGTAACCACGGTTCCCGTGTTGGTTCCCCCGACGTTGGTCACGATGCTGTTCTCCTCATTGAGGGAGAACACCAGCGTGGGAATGTTATTCTCCATGCACATAACCGTCGCGGTGAGATCCAGCACCTTCAGCTTGCGGTCCAGAAGCTCCTGGTATGTGACGGTGGTATACTTCGTTGCCGTCGGATCGGTCTTCGGATCCCCGGTGTATACGCCGTCCACCGCTCTTGCCATTACGATCGCGTCGCAGTCAAGCTGCACCGCCCGAAGCGCTGTCGCCGTGTCCGTCGAAAAATACGGATGTCCCGTGCCTCCCGCAAGGAAGATCACGCGCCCGGCCTTCATGGCCGCAACCGCCTTGTCTTTGGAGAACAATTCACTCACCGTACCGCAGGCAAACGGTGTAAAGATGTCCGTCTCCAGCCCGCAGCAGCGGCAGATCTCCGACATGTAAATGCAGTTCATGACCGTGGCAAGCATTCCGATGGAATCCGCCTTCGTGCGGTCGATGGTCTCACTGCTTCTGCCGCGCCAGAAATTACCTCCGCCGATGACGATCGCCACCTGCGTGCCGCCGTCAACAAGCGTCTTAATCTGCTTCGCAACCTCCATGCAGGTCGCCTCGTCAAAGCCGGTCTTCTTCTCGCCGGCTAAGGCTTCCCCGCTTAATTTCAACAAGATTCTTGCGTATGTACTCAAAGCAACCTCCCTTTGCGGCGGAAAGCGTCCGCTCGCTCCGCACCCTATTTTACCATACCGTGCATATCAAATCAACACCTAAACGAAAAGCCCGGCGGACAAAATCAAAAGGCCCCGTACGATGCGCCGGGACCTTAAGAGGACGTCATATTTTACGACGGTTTCATTTTCCTTCATTACTCTTTCACGCCGCCCACGGACACGCCGCCGACGATGTTCTTCGCGAAGAAGATGTAAACGACGATGACCGGCAGAACTGACAACGCCATTGCGACATACTGGAAGCCCAGGTCCTTGTCCTTCTCCGTCGCTGCGCGCAGGGTATAGATCAGAATCGGAAGCGTGCGCTTCTTGCTGCTCGAGAGGATCATGGCAGGCATATAGTAGTTGTTCCAGCTTGCGACAAATGCGAAGATCAGCTGCACCGCAAGCGCCGGCTTCATAAGAGGAAGCACGATGCGGTTTAAGATGCTGATCTCGAAGCATCCGTCGATCCGGGCTGCCTCGATCAGGGACATCGGAAGGTTGCTCTTCATGTACTGCACAATGTAGAAGTACGTGACCGGCGCCGCGATGGAAGGCACGATCAGCGGGATAAAGCTGTCCTTCAGCTTCAGCGTATCCACAACCAGGCGGTAGAAACCGAGGGACGTAACCTGTGCCGGGATCATCATGATCGCAAGGATAAACACATGAACCGCTTTTCTTCCCTTAAACCGGTATGCATGAATTGCATACGCAGTCATCATCGAAAAATACACGTTCAAGATGGCGCTTGAAAATGCGATGATCGCACTGTTCAGGGTTCCCCGAAGGAAATCCAGAGTACTGTTCTGCAGCTTTTTCCAGTTGTTCAAAAGCTGGTTGCCGGGCACAAACGAAACGCCCGAGGTAATCTCCGAATGCGAGCGGGTCGCATTGATAAACAAAAGGTAGAACCAGATGAGACACAACACGCTCAGCACAGTCAGCACGAGGTACGCGATGATGCGGATGGTGCCCATTCCCATGGACTTCTTTACGGTGTACGGGCTTTTCCCGGAATTGTTCAGAAGCATCTCTTCCTTCGCGATCTCCTGTAAGGACGTCTCCTCCGGAAGGGTTTCTGTCTGTTTGATCTCGTTCGGAATCATCTCCGATTGAATTTTCTCACTCATACCGCACCTCCGCTCAGTCTTCGTCCTTTGCCATAAACTTGTATACCACAAAGCTGAGTATACCGGTTATGAACAAAAGCATAACGGACAGTGCTCCGGCCGAACCGTAGTTCTTACTCTTGCTGATGTACTGGGCAAGACGCATGATAACGGTCTCCGCAGCGGGAACGTTGCTGGAGAAGATATCCTTGTTCATCGGCATGCCGGATCCCTTGGTCACGACCTCCGGCACGTCGTACATCTGAATACCGCCGATCAGGGAGGTGATCAAAACGTAGACAAGGATCGGCTTGAGAATCGGCAGGGTAATCTTGCGGAATACCTGGAACTGGCTAGCACCGTCCACTTCCGCCGCCTCAAAGAGCGATTCGTTGATTCCCATGATACCGGCCATCAGAAGGATGGTCGTGTTGCCGAACCACATGATGAAGTTGATAAATGCGATCAGCGAGCGGGTCGGCGCAATATGGAAGAACAAATCGTAGTCCTTGCTCATACCGAAAGCCTCGAAGATCTGATGCACCGGGCCGCCGCGGGAGAACATGGTGAAGAACATCATACCGAAGGCAATGGCCATGATCAGGTTCGGCAGGTAGATCACAGCTTTGAAAAATCCTGCGGCACGGATGCGGAGCCGGTTGTTTGCAAACCACGAAGCCAGCAAAAGCGAGAACAGGATCTGCGGGATGAAGCCCATGATCCACAGGATCATCGTGTTGAAGAACAGACGCGCCGTTCCCGAGGAAAAGAGCGCCTTGTAGTTCTTCAAGCCGACAAACTTGTTCACGTAGTCAAAGTCGGTCTGCGAAAAATAGTGGTCGAAAAAGCTGAAATAGATTGTCTGGATCAGCGGATAAAAAGAAAAAACCAGGAATACGACAAAGAAGGGAATCAAAAAGATGTAACCCCACTTATCCTTTCCCAGTTTCGAATGTTTCTTAACGGTTTCGTTCATATCATTCTCTCCGTCGTGGAATGGACTCTGCTGTCGAGTGACCTGGAGAAGCGTTCAATGCATTTTCATTGTAATACCGGATGCCCCGTGCGGGGCACCCGGTAAAACTCTGATTCATGCCCTGTCATTTGACAGGCTTCACTGCAAGATTAATTAGCGCTTGATGGTGTCAACATTGACATCCGGATAAGCTGCCTTAACCTTAACCTTGAATGCCTCGAGAGCCTCCTCAAACGTTGCGTTGCCGAGGAAGTACTCCTTCATGCAGGACTGGAAGTTCTCGTTGCAACCCTGATCGTAAGCACTTGCGTACTTGATGCTGATCTTGTTTGCGCCCTCGGCAAGAACACCGTAAAGGTTCTGTCCGCCAAGGTACTTGTTGCCGATCGTGGTGTCAGCTGCAAGCTTCTCCATAGCCGGCTTGTCGTTTACGAAGTCAGAGAACTCCTGAGCAAGCTTCACAAGAGTATCGGTGTCAGCCGTCATCGTAAGGATGATGTCCTTAACAAGGTCGCTGTTGTCCGTACCGGTTGCTGCGCAAACCCAGGTACCGCCCCAGAAGAAACCTTCCGGACCTACGGTGATGTGCCACTTGCCTGCCTCACCAACGGAGTTCGGCTGATCGCAGTTCATGCAGAAATCGATGAACCAAGCGGGTCCGAAGTAGCAGAACGTGGTACCGTCAAGGAAGAAACCATCCTTCCAGGGACCTTCACCCCAAAGGGAATCCTTGAGGTTGTAACCGTTGTCGGTGAACTTCTTCGTCTGATCAACCCACTCCCAGAGTCTCTGGTCAACAACTACGTTCTTGTTGCCGTCAACCCATGCGGAAGTAACGTTGTTGGAGAATACACGGTAGGAATCATCGAAACCTGCTACCATAGCGTAGCCGGCTTCCTTCATCTTGGCTGCGGTAGCTTCGAACGAAGCCCAATCCTTTACAGCCTCCTGAACCGTTGCAACATCGGAAGATCCGAGAACTCTCTCGGCGATGTCGGTTCTGTAGATGAGTCCTGCGGGACATCCCTGCCAGGAAGCACCCTTAAGGTTGCCCTTGGAATCGGTAACGATGTCCTGCGTATACTTGTACTGATTTGCAAGATCCTTGGAAACGTTGATGCCAAGATCTGCAAGATTCATGGAAACGCTGGGCTCAACATACTTAAGTGCGTAGTCAGCCTCGATCAGGAACAAGTCAACCTTGTCATCCGCCTTGGCGTCCTTCTGATTCTTAAGAGCCTCGTCAAGTGCGTTCTGGTAAGCCATACCCTCGTTCGGGGTGATGTTCCAAACGACCGTAACGTCGCCGATCTTGCCCTTGTTCGAATCGCTCGAATCCTTCGTGTAACCGGGATAGAGCTTCTCGAGTCTCTGCTTGAACTCCTCGTTCCAGCAGTAGATGTTCAGGATCTTGCCCTGCTTTGCCTTGTCGTCCTTGCCGCAAGCTGCGAAACAGCTTACGATCATTGCAAGAACAAGTACCAAAGACAGTACTTTTGCTGCTTTCTTCATAAGATGAACACTCCTTCACTTTTTTTACCTTGGCGTTATTGCCAAAGCATCCGGTCCGATACGTCACTCTGCGCTCGGCCATCGACGCCATCATAACACACAATTTTTGCAGATGCAAGCGGAAATTCACAAATTTTTCATGGTTTTTTCTGTACTCCGACAGGAATTATGTCAATATCCGACAAAAGAAACCCTTGTTTCAGGAGCAAAAGCATGTAAAAAGTAACATAAAAATGCAAGTCGGCTGCAAAATCGAGAATTCATTAGATTTCTAACCGAACAAATCAAATAACGTGTAATTACATGTGTATCTTTACGCAAATACGCAAAAAACAAGGCTTCCGCATCTGCGAAAGCCCTGTCTGTTAACAGCATTTTTTTGACTTTTTGTGCAAAACCCGCGGGAATTACTTGCCCATCTGCTTTGCAACTTCCTCTGCGAAGTTCTCCTCACGCTTCTCCATACCCTCACCGGTCTCAAAACGTACGAACTTCACAATGTCAAGATCCTTGGAAACGCTTGCAACGTAAGCTGCAACCTTCTTCTCCTGATCCTTTACGTAAATCTGGTCAACCAGGCAGATCTCCTTGAGCTCCTTGTCAAGACGACCCGGAACGATACGCTCGATGACGATGTTCTCCGGCTTCGGCTTCGCGCTCTCGGCGTTCTCCTTCAAAGCCTCCTTCGTGATGATCTCGGTCTCGGAAGCGATGAAATCAGCGGAGATCTCCTCCTTGCGAACGTATGCGGGCTTCATAGCGCAAACCTGCATTGCAACGTTCTTTGCGCACTCGATGGTAGCGTCGGTAGCCTCACCCTTCATCTGAACAAGGATGCCGAGCTTGCCGCCGTTGTGGATGTAGCTTACAACGAAGCCGTCCTCAGCGACGATCTTCTCAAAGCGGCGGATGGAAAGCTTCTCGCCGATCACGGCAACAAGATTTGCCAAAGCCTCCTTGATGGAGATGGAGGAATCCTCACACCAGGGCTTAGCAAGGAAGCAGTCGATGCATGCAGCGTCAGTCTCGGCAGCCTGCTTTGCAACCTTTGCAACAAACTCCTGGAACTTCTCATTCTTAGCGACAAAGTCGGTCTCCGAGTTTACCTCGACAACGGACGCAACCTTGTTGTCAGCCGTGACATAAGCAGCGCAGATACCCTCAGCGGCAATTCTGCTCTCCTTCTTGGCAGCCTTGGCAAGACCGTTCTCACGGAGCCATACAACCGCCTTCTCCATATCGCCGTCAGTCTCGGTCAGCGCCTTCTTGCAATCCATCATGCCGGCACCGGTGGACTCACGGAGATCCTTAACCATGCTTGCAGTAATCGTAGCCATAGTATAATTCTCCTATCCGGGATACTCCCTGTATGAAATTGAAAATTCTGAAGTAGTCAGTGATTAAGCCTCTGCAGCCTCTTCGCTCTCCGAAGCCTCGGACTCGCTGTTGTCAACAAGCTCCTCGCCCTGGTTTGCCTCGATGACAGCGTCTGCCATCTTGCCTACGATCAACTTAACGGCGCGGATTGCGTCGTCGTTGCCCGGGATCACATAATCGAGCTCATCGGGATCGCAGTTCGTGTCGGCAATACCGATCAACGGGATGTGAAGGGAATGAGCCTCCTGAACGCAGATGCGCTCCTTCTTGGGGTCTACTACGAAGATGGCATCCGGAACCTGGGTCATCTCCTTGATACCGCCGAGGTTCTTCTCCAGCTTCTCCCACTCCTTCTTGATGCCGATAACTTCCTTCTTGGGAAGTACATCGAACGTACCGTCCGTGGACATCTTCTCGATCTCCTTCAGACGCGCGATACGGGAACGGATCGTCTTGAAGTTGGTGAGCATACCGCCGAGCCAACGCTCGTTAACATAGAACATACCGCAGCGCTCTGCCTCGCTCTTGATGGAGTCCTGCGCCTGCTTCTTCGTTCCTACGAAGAGAATCTTGCCGCCCTCGGCAACGATGTTCTTCACCGCTGCGTAAGCCTCGTCCACCTTGCCT
>CACZRV010000113.1 GCA_902783725.1 uncultured Lachnospiraceae bacterium
CGTTTTGTAACCCTTGTCGGCCTGCTCGGCTTCCCACCTGGTAAGGTCCTCCACAAGCGTACCGGTCGAAACATCGTATGTGCACACAGCATTGAACGCTTTTGGGTCCAGCTCATCGCTGACAAATGTTCCCCCATCCGGCGTAACCAAAAGCACACGAAACGGATCGGGAACCATGTAGTGGAATCGGTATGATTCGCTTTTTTTCATGGCCTGCACGTTTTGTCCGACGGGCGACCAGAACACCACCCAACCGTCAACGCAATATGTCGAAAATACTTCCCAGGCATTCTCGTTATCAACTCTGTCGCGCTCTTCCGGAGTATAAGCGTGGGAACTTCGTTCCAGCAGCGCTATAAAATACTCCTCCGGCCCATTCACCACCTTCACCATGATGGAAGGTTTCGGCCCCATGTCCGCCCGGGCAACGCTGCCTGAAACTGCGTCGTAGAGAAAAACAGAAACCAGGAAAATGCAACCCGCCATCGCGAGCCATTTTCCCACAGTTGCTATTTTTCGTCTGAACCCCATATATCAGCCCCAAAAAAGTTTAGTTTATACTCTCCTTCTCCCAAGTCGAGCTCCTACACCTTCGCCCCTCCGAGCCACGCATCCATGAACGTGGACAGGACCGGTTTCCACTCCACGGGGATGCGGTCCTTGCACTCCCGCAGAAGCGGCATCGGAATGCCGTAAAATGCCTCCGCCAGGCTTCCCGCGATCGCGCCGACCGTGTCTGTGTCACCGCCCAGCGAAATCGCCGTGCGCACCACATCCTCGAAATCCTCGCCCTCCAGAAACGCCGTGATCGCCTCCGGCACCGTCTCCTGACAACTCTCCACATGATGGTAGAAGGGCCGGATCTCATCGCAGGTGCGTGACAGGTCGTAACCGAATTCCTTCACGACAAAATCCTTAATCTGCTTCTTGGACTTACAAAGGCCGGTGCGCGCAAGATAGATGATACTCGCGATCGACTCGGCTCCCTTCACGCCCTCGGGATGATTGTGCGTCACCTCCGCTGACCACCGCGCCACCTCACGGGTGCGCTCCAACGTCGGAAAAATCCACCCGATGGAGGACACGCGCATCGCCGAACCGTTTCCGTAGCTGCCGTACGGCTTCGGATCCGCCGCCTTCAGCCACCCGGAAAAACGACCCCCGTACTCGCTCAACGCATAGCGATTGCCCAGCAGCCGCATATGGTTCACAATCTCCGCCTTCATTTTCCGCTCGTCCGCATCCAGCCCGGCCGCAAAAACGCCCATCGCAACGGCAATCGTCATCGCGGAGTCATCCGTGTAATGCGACTCCTCGCAAAAGAGCGGAAAATCCTTCGTCTTCGAACCGCGGTCAAACTCATAGGGCGACCCGATAATGTCACCTAAAATAGCACCGTACACAGGTGTACCTCCGATATCAGTATTCTCTACGCACTGCCCCTGCTGCAATACGAGCGTGCGCGCCCGCAGGCCCGCCTTTAATCGCCGAAAAATGCATCCGCGGCTTCCATCTCGTCGATCCATCCCAAATCGCTCTTCACGCCCTTCAGGGCCGTTCCGCACCTCGGACAAAACCGTGTCGCCCTCTTCACCCGTACGCCGCAGACCGAGCACTCGTACTCATCACTCCGGAACACATGTGTCCGCCGAATCCAGTAAGGTTGTTTTTTCATGGTTTACTACTTCCTTTCCCAACGCAAGGGCATACGCCCTTTATTGTGCCAACACAGGGCTTATCAGCGAAACAATCTTATCTACATAATACCTCAATTAGAATACTTATTTTTTTCCTTTTATCTTACTCATCTGAACCGCAACTTCCATCTGGGCATTAAAGCACATTCCCATAAAGAGCATAACTAAACTAGCCAGAATCATAATATAAAAACCACTGCCGCCACAAGCAGCTACAACAAGCCCCCAGCTATTACCTAAACTGAGCGCTCCATTCCCCCAATACGATGAGGAGCTTACAAGTATCAGAACAAAATAAGCTCCGGCAATATACCCGAGGAACCAAAATGCATTGGTTGATACTCTACGAAAACCATGTCCGGATATTGTTTGATAAAGAACCGCTCCCCAAAGCACATAAAACAGAACTGCAACGAGGAATTTAATTGAAATAACCCTTAAGATTAGCAAATTAAATATGGATGCGCCACCAAAGAACGGAAGAAACGACCCTGCAAGAATCGCTACTAGAACCATCAACAGCGCAAATACTCTCCAGTCCGCTAAACGTAACGTACGGTTCCATTCTTTATAGTCAACAACGGCCTCATCGTCCAGATCATTAGTTACGTGTTGATCTCTCATTTTTCTTTTACCTCCATATCTGTTTCTCTTCCTACAAACAAACCTGATGCTTAATTATATCACATTTCAAATCGTTTGCGGGAGTATTCCTGCGTATTTTGACACAAAATGATACAATAACTCGTCAAAAAACGAGAAGCATCCCTCACCGATTCGTACTATACTGAAGCCGTAAACAAGAAAACCCCAACCAAAACAAAGGAGGATTGTACTATGCTCTCCCCTTTTGCTTGCGCAGTGCTTTTCGGCGTGGTATGATACTTTTTGAAAAATTTTTCGAATAATTTTGAAAATAGTGCTTGACCTTACAGTTAACTGCAATGATATAAAGGCCTCGAAAGGAGGAGTCAGGCAAATGACGATCAAAGAATTTGCGAAGCTCTGTGACTGCAATCCGCAGACGCTCCGATACTACGACAGCATCGATCTGCTGAAACCGGTTAACGTGGATCCCTGGACGGGGTATCGGTACTACGACGAGGAGCAGGCGCTCGCATTCGTGAAGATTCGGAATCTTCAGAAGGGTGGGTTCTCCATCGATGAGATCAAAGAGCTACTGTTACAGGATGATATCGCAGTCGCCATGGCGTTCGAGACCAAAATTGCCGAGGCCGAGGCGCACCTGCGCGAGATCAAAGCCATCCGCGCGTCATACCTGACTGATATGAACAACATGAAGGATAAGATTTATGCAATTCGAGACAGAATTTTGAGAGACATCCGCAAATACGACGCCACCGCCGAGTTCGGCATTGACCGCGCTCAGTACGAGGCCATCATCAGCTCCATCGAGGCTTGCCTCAACGAGGCAGCTGCCTCCGTGCCCACCCCGGCCGACATCGCCGCCATGATGCCCGGCCCCGCTGACATCGCCGACGCCGTTGCCGGCGCCGCCTCCGGCGAGCCCGTTCCGGCCCCCGCAGCTCCTGCGGAGCCGCACGACTTCCGCCTTGACCCCGCCTACACCGTCGTCTACGAGAAGCACGGCTGGGCTAACGTCAAGGACTTCCTCGCCGAATTCGAGCAGCTCGACCCCGGTCACTACTGCCTCGACTTCGCCGTCACCGCCGACAAATACGAC
>CACZRV010000114.1 GCA_902783725.1 uncultured Lachnospiraceae bacterium
TACAGAAGCATCTTAACGGCTTCCTTCCAGCCGCGGATATGCGCCTCCCGCTCCTCCGCGCTCATCTTCGGACGGAAGACGGTCTCTCCCGCCGATGTCCGGACGATGTCCTCCTCGTCCTCCCAGAAGCCGGTGGCAAGTCCCGCCAGATAGGCAGCTCCCATGGCCGTCGTCTCAACGCACGCAGGGCGCACCACCGAGGTGTTGCTGATGTCCGCCTGAGCCTGCATCAGATAGTTGTTGACGCTGGCCCCGCCGTCCGCGCGAAGTGCTGCCACAGGGCTTCCGGCATCATTTTCCATCGCGGAAACGATGTCGTTGACCTGATAAACGATGGCGTCCAGCGCCGCACGGATGATGTGGAACCGTCCCACGCCCCGGGTTAAGCCGGTCACGACGCCCTTTGCCTCGGGCTTCCAGTACGGCGCTCCCAGGCCGGTAAATGCAGGCACGATGTAGCAGCCGTTAGTGTCGGTCACCTTCTGCGCCAGCTCCTCCGTCTCCGCCGCCGTTGCGATCATGCCGACCTCGTCGCGAAGCCACTGCACAACCGCGCCGCCCATGAAGACCGAGCCCTCCAGTGCGTAGGTCACCTTGCCGCCGCGTCCCCACGCGATGGTGGTGACGAGGCCGTGCTCCGACCGGATCGGCGTATCGCCGGTGTTCATCAACAGAAAGCACCCCGTGCCGTACGTGTTCTTGATGTCGCCGACCGACCAGGCCTTCTGGCCGAACAATGCCGACTGCTGGTCGCCCGCGGCTCCCGCGATGCGGATGCGGCCGCCTAAGAATTCCGCCGCCGACTCGCCGTAGACTTCGCTGTTGCCCACCGGAGTGGGGAGCATTTTCCGCGGGATTCCGAGCCAGCTGCAGATATCCTCGTCCCATGTCAGGGTATGAATGTTAAAGAGCATCGTTCGCGACGCGTTGCTTAGGTCCGTAACGTGGCGCTTGCCCTTCGTAAGTTTCCAGATCAGCCAGGTCTCCACCGTGCCGAACAGAAGCTCGCCGGCCTCCGCGCGCTCCCTCGCGCCCTCGACGTTGTCGAGGATCCACGCAAGCTTTGTCGCCGAAAAATAAGGGTCCAGCACAAGTCCGGTCTTCTCCCGGATCTTCTCCGCGTACGGCGCCAGGCGCTCGCAATAGTCCGCGGTCCGGCGGCACTGCCACACGATGGCGCGGTATACCGGCCGCCCCGTGGCGCGGTCCCATACGATGGTGGTCTCTCGCTGGTTCGTGATGCCGATGGCGTCGATCTCCTCCGCGGAGATGCCGGCCTTGCTCATGGCCTCCACCGCCACGCCGAGCTGCGTCGACCACAACTCCATGGGGTCGTGCTCCACCCAGCCTGCCTGCGGATAATACTGCTTGATCTCCTTCTGCGCGACGCTGACGATCTCGCTGTCATGATTGAAAATGATGGCTCTCTCCGATGTGGTTCCCGCATCGAAGGACATGATGTATCGCTCCATGTGATTCACTCCGGATTGTTATTTGCTCTGTAAAAACGCCAGAATGTCGGCCCATACCTTCGCCTTCTCCGGCTCGCGCAGGATCTCGTGGCGCATGCCGGGGTAGGTCTTTCCCTTAGTGTTTTTGTAGCCCTGTTTGCGCAGAAGCTTGATGGCCTCGCCGAGTTTCTCCTTCGAGATCGCGCACGGGTCGTTTGCGCCCGAGTAGAAGCGGATCGGAAGTTCCGGGTTGTTCATCGCGTAGCCGCCGTCGGTGTAGGTGAGCATCATCATGCGGATCAGATTCTCGTAGCCGTTCAGGGTGAACTTGTAGCCGCACAGAGGATCCTCGTTGAAAATGCGCACCTCCTCGGGGTCGGAGTTCGTCCAGGCGTGGGGTGTATTTTCCGCAGCAAAAGGTTTGTCAAAACCGTTTCCGACGATGAAATCCACCACCTTGGAATGCGCCCGGTCTCCTTCGGCCTTGATCAGGCCGCGGACCAGCTGCAGCCCCGGCCACATGCCGGTAGCCTTCGACGGACACCCTAAAAGCACAAGCTTGTCAAGCTCATCATCGTGCTGCCGGATGTAGCAGCGCGCGCACAATGTGCCCATGCTGTGGGCGATCATCGCAAAAGGCAGGTCCGTCCTTCCGGTGCGCTCAGCCGCGTACGTCTTCGCCTCCCCAACCATCTCGTGGATGTCCGCAAGAAGCGCCTCGTAGCCGCCCTCGTAGAAGTAGCCCAGGTCCTCCGGCTGACGGACACTCTCACCGTGGCCGCGAAGATCGAAGATCGTCACGATGTAGCCCTGCTCCGCAAGGAAGTTGACAAATGCCTCATAGCGCCCCTTATGCTCGCACATTCCGTGCACGATAATTGCCGCGCCGCACACGTTCCCGCCGTCCGTGGGCTCGGTCCGGACCACCGCCAAAGGCAGCCCGTCCGTCTCTGAAATATGATCGTATCTCGTAACTCTGATTTCCATGTAACGCACCTCCGGGATTTCTATTCATTTTACACCGAAAATGAACTCTGCGCAAGCGGAAGCCGTATCATGACGGAGAAGATTCCGTCCTCCAAAGAGGCTCCGATGGTGCCGCCCATGCGCTCCGTATATTCCTTCGCGATCGCCAGTCCCAGACCGCTGGAAGCCTGGCGATGGAAGCGGTCCGCGGTGTAGAACTGCTCGAACACGCGGGCAACCTCGATCTCCTCGGGATGCTCCACCGGATTGGAGATCACGATTTCCGCCTCGTTATCGACGCGGTGCAAAAAGATCTTCAGGGCATTGCGTCCGTGGACGACTGCATTTTTCGTGATATTGTGGAGGATGCGCTTGACCGCAAGGTCGTTGCCCTCGATGGGAAGCACCTCGTCCGTCAGAAGGATCTCCGGCGTCACGCCCATCTCCTTCCAGGTGTCGTAGTACGACAAAACCGTCTCCGCCACGACGCTTCGCAGGGAAACCTGCTTAAGATCCAGCTCGTAGGCGTCGTTTTTGAGCTTCGTAAACGTAAAGAGGTCCTCCAGAAGCTCCTTCAGGGTGCCGATGCGCTCCCCGATGACCGCGGTGTATCGCTCCCGGTCCTCATCGGTCTTCGCGTCGCGCAGAAGCTGCACATAGCCGTCTAAGGACGTGAGCGGGGTGCGAATGTCGTGGGAGAGGTTCGCGTAGGCGTCCGCGATCAGCTTCTCACGCTCGCTCATAGCGCGCTTTTGATCCCGCACGTCATCGAGGGTTTCGTTGATCTCCTGCGCCAGCGCAAGCTCCCCTAACATCTCCGCGTTGACGGAGACCCGCATGCAGGAATTCTCCTCCCGGATGAACCGAAGCTGCCGGCTGATCGCCAGGTTCTGCCTCCACAGCAAAAGAAGCCACCCTGTCAGAGCGGCCGTCACCAACGCCAGAATTACGATTGCGATCTTCATGGTTCGCGATACCTCCTACGTTGTATTTTTCGAAAAATGCATCGCCGGAGGTCCGGTTCCCCGGCCTCCGGTTTTGCATCATTTTCCGTATACGCACAAGACGCGTCGAATGGTTTTATACCAGATCCTTCTTCGTCACACACAAGCTGCCGAGCGCCAGCGAAACCACCGCGAAGGCAGCCGCTACTACAAGAGTAGAACATAGTATCTTCGAGCTGTCCAGGCCGTAGCGCATGATGCGGCCGCTGACGGTGTAGTTCGAGATTTCCGCACTTTTCCAGCCCAGTTTCTTAAGTCCCTTGTCCGCAAGAGTGTAGAGGGCCGTGAAGACGTGCATCGAGATGCAGCAGGCTACGATCATGCTTATGAGATTGTTGCGCACGATCAGGCAGAGGCTCATGATGACCCAGCCGAACACCACATGCAGAAGTCCCTGGATGCACAATACTTCGAAGATCTTGCCCGCCGGATCCATGACCACCTTATGCCCGCCGATAAAGACGCCGAGGCAGCTGCTTGCGATGAACAACACGAAGAACATCACGGTGTATGCAAGAACTGCCGTGCCCTTGGCAAATACCACCTGCCAGCGGTGCTTCACCGCCCCTCCGTAGTTTTTGATGTAACCGCTGTTGAAGTCCGCCGTGGCGAAGATGACGGTGAAGATTCCGATGAACAGCGCACACAGCATTCCCTGTGCCGCGGAGCAGATGATCTCAAGAAAGCCGTAGCTTCCGTCCTCGTTGCGCTCCATGGTGATGCTCATACCGATGTTCGCCATCGGGTTGTCCTTCTCGGACTCCGCCGCCTCAACGGCCTGCTGCAGCTCCGGGCTGTTCTTTATGACATCGTTGAGGGAAACCGTGATCACATTAATGACACCCACGATGATCAGAATTACCCAGAAGCTCTTCATCCGTACCATGCGGTACAATTCCATACGAATCATATTTAACATAGTTCTCACCATTCCTTTCAGTCGGCCGTTCTGCTCAAGAAGAACGACTCGAGGCTCTCGTTGTTGACCGCAATCTTGCTGACCAGGACACCCGCCGCATTCAGCTCGCGGTTGATGTGCGCCACTTCGTCAAGATGCTCCATGATGTTGATGGTCTCCTTGTCGGTCACCTTGTAGTTGGTGATCCCAAGGCCGTCCAGCACCGTGCTCGCAAGCTCCGGCCGGTCCACAACCGCCTCGATGCGGAGGCTGCATTTTTCGGAGAGCTCCTCGGCCGTCAGCTGCTCCACCAGGCGGCCCTTGCTCATGATCCCGTAGTGCGTTGCCACCTTCGAGAGCTCCTCCAGAATGTGGCTGGAGATCAAAATGGTGATTCCTTTTTCCTTGCTGACCTTCGTGAGCATGTCGCGGATCTCCACGATGCCCTCCGGGTCCAGTCCGTTGATGGGCTCGTCCAGCACCAAAAGGTCCGGCTCCCCCACCATCGCCAGGGCGATTCCCAGGCGCTGTCTCATACCGAGTGAAAAATGCTTCGCCTTCTTCTTGCCCACATCCGCGAGCCCGACGAGCTCTAAAAGCTTTCCGATGTAATCGTCGCCCTTGATGCCGTAGCAGAGGCATTTGGCTTTCAGATTCTCGTACGCCGTCATGTTTCCGAACAAGCCCGGATCCTCGATCAGGCAGCTCACGCGCCCTCTCACCTCCGCCAGCTCCGCGCCGCTCTTGCCGAACAGTGTGAAGCTTCCGCTTGTCGGCGCCGAGAGTCCGCCGATCATCTTCAGTGTCGTTGTCTTGCCTGCGCCGTTCTTTCCGATCAGTCCGTAGATGGCCCCCCGCTCGACCTTAAGATCGATGCCGTCCACCGCTGCCTGACTGCCGTAAACCTTCCGCAAATCGTGTGTCTGCAGAATTATTTCACTCATTTTCGAATTCCTCCTTTTCGATCAGAACGAAGTGATCAAAGCCGTTCGCTTCGGTTTATGGCCTTATCATAACCGCCACAGTTCAAAACATCGCTAAGCAAAAGTAAAGAAAAAGTAAAATGCATTTGCCGCGAATCTTTACTTTTTCACCCCCACAGTATACCACGGATCGTGCGGCAAACCAACCTCCATTCGCGCGTGCGCGCGAGGGTGCAATTAAGAAGCGAAAAAAGGAGCCCTCCGTCACCGGAGAGCTCCCGCTGTGCAACACTACAGGCATTTAAGCTTTAAACAATTTGATGGTCTTGCGAAGCAGAACCAAATCACGCAACCAACAAAACGTATACAGTGCGAGTGCCGTAAGGGCCAGGCTCCAGCACACCGTCGTTCTGCTCTGAAACGCGATCGCAACAAAATACAGGACAGCCGCGATAATGGCCATGATGATCTCGCTCGAGAAAACGCCGCTCCACTTCGAGTACAGCTTCGGAGACTTTTCGACGGTCAGTTTCGCAAAGCCTTCACAGGTATGGTAAAACGTGGCGAATAAGAATTTGCCGAGAACCATATTGGACGCGGCCTCGTAAAAGCTTTTTTGGTACGGCCCGAGCCCCTTAAGGACGAAGTACTGAAGTATGACCAACGCGATTGCCGGCACAACGGCAACCCAGGCAATCGTACGCCAGATGCCCGCTTCCGTAGTAGCCCACAAAATCGTACAGGACAAAAACACCACCAGCACCACATACTTGCACACATCCCACCAGAAGAATCTGGTCATCGGCTTGACAGCCTCGCGGTACGCTGCATCATGCTCCTCCGGGCTGATGACACCGTTCATCGCGTCACGCAATGCATCGTAGCTCTCCTGCTCCGCCGTTTCCGCGGCTGATCCTGCGACCGTTCCGCACGAAGGGCACACCTTCGCATTGTCCGGAATGATCTCCCCACATTTTTCGCACATCATAATTACACCCCCCATGTATTAACTGATGTTATATTGGAGCTATTATACACGATAAGTATCAAAAAGTCAATATTATTTACTGATATTACGACAAAATCTTCGTGAAAACGCAGCTTTGGAGGTCTTTGAACTTTTTCAGGAAAAATATGTAAATATGCTTGACATTTGTGGAGTTATAATTTACAATAATGCACATAAAGCCGGAATTGCTAATAAGTATGCAAGAAGAGCCGTGCAATTGCGGAAAACTATTAAGAAAAGAGGAAACAAACATGAAGAAATCAAAATGGTTGTGGATGCTTCTCGTAGTTTTGCTCGCGCTGTGCCTGACAGCGTGCGATGATGAGGACGACGATGACGAGTCCGACAAGAAGTCTCCGACGGAGGCGGTACAGGACGTAACGCCGACGGAGACTGTTGCGACTCCGACCGACGCAGCAGACGTAACGCCAACCGGTGAAATTACGATCGCACCGACCGAGGCGCCCGCCAAGGAATTCATCTGGACGATCGACGAAAGCCTCGTTGCTGCGGATTACCTTCCTGCCTTCACCTCCGAAGAACTTACCGACTGTGAAGGCACAAGCTTCACCCGCCGGACCATCAAGGTCTGCGAGCCGAGAGCGGACGTGATCGCCGCGATGAAAAATGACGCCTGGATCAAGAGCCTCGGCCCTCTCACGGACTACTACTCCGAAGAGTGCAACAAGCGTCACGATGTCAGCTCGTGGAGACTCGTCTACCGGGAAGGCCTCATCGTTGCGGCACCGTTTGAAAAGGGCAGCGACGGTCTGATCCTGCACACGCCGTTCGATCTCCGCTATGAGCACGATTACGCGAATTTTACGGCTGAAAATGCTGCGAAAGTCACCTTCGAGGAAGTGGACATCAAAGACCCCGACGTGATCGCCAACATCGAGCGCATCGTCAAGGCCGTCTACGGCGAAGAGATCGGTGATTTCCTTCTCCGCGCGAAGAACTCCGAGGAGAACTACAATGCGGAAAAGCCTTATGAAATGCGCTACGACATCGTCGTGGGCGATATGATATACCATTTCCAGAGATCCTTTGTCAATGTGGATCAGCCCCTCTCCTGGGCAGCCTTCGCCTTCAGCGTTGAACCTACGCTCGCCGGCTACGAATATGTGTATTACGATGAGGGATACGACTATAAGGTTACCGATTTCGGATGCCTTCCGAACGAAGTGCTTGCGGGCGACATCGGCGGAGACAACATTCTCGATCTGGACACATTTGCCGACAAGCTGTTGACCGACCGCGACAAGGAGATCGATGCCGGCCTTCAGTATTTCACCGTGAGCCGCTACGTCTGCGAGGACGGCCGCACGCACCATTCCATGTCCTACGAGCTCGACGAATTCAAGCTCGAGTACACCGTCGGAACCGCGGGCGGCAAGACCGACTACGCCAGCACGATTGAACTGAAGCTCCGGACGCAGGCGTTCCCGAAGGCCGATGAGGCCGGCAACATCAGCGCGGAACTGATCGCGGAGACGAACCGTCGCTTCGAGGTACTGTTCGGTTACAACCCCGAGATCACGCTCGATCAGCTCAAGCAGATAAACGGCACGGATGAGTACTGGAACGGCAGCCTTACGTTCAAATATACGGTTCTCGGCAAGGAGAAGA
This sequence comes from uncultured Lachnospiraceae bacterium, assembly GCA_902783725.1. Classification (GTDB taxonomy): domain Bacteria; phylum Bacillota; class Clostridia; order Lachnospirales; family Lachnospiraceae; genus ISDg. Next base: position 7,881 of record CACZRV010000114.1, read on the forward strand.
GCGACTCCTTCCGCATTCAGTTCGACGGCAAGACCAAGTCCGAGAACTACGGTCACATCGCCACGTAATGAATATCAATATAGCGTGACTCTGCGCGAAGAGGAAAAAGAGACCCCCAAACGAAACAGCACCCTTGCTGCCGGCACGCGGCGGTAAGGGTGTTGTTCGTTGTCTTATTCATTTGCCGCTTTGCCGGACGTTGCCGCATCGGACCACCGTACAGCATCGTCCCACAGTTTTAAAATCTCCGGATCTTCGAGGCACTTCAGGACCTCCTCCACACTCTCCCTCGCGGAGTCGCCCAACGTGTCATGCACAAGCACCGGCCCGCTGACTTCGACAATGAGCTCCGACAATCCGTAATCCGGCGAGGCGTCGAACCTTCGGACGTATTCCGCCGTTTTGTCAAGCGTCGCCAGACACTCTGCGCGATTGCCGGTCTCCAGATACGTATACGATAACAATGCCAGCGTCATGGCGCTCAGCTTGTCCGTGAAGTCCGGAGAGTCCCCCTTGCGAATCCCGCGGATCATGTTCCTCCCGAAGTTCAGGATATTTTGTGCATTTTCATACTTTTTCTCCCCGCACAGGATCATCGCCTGCCCCATGACGGAATTCACGAGGACGAACAGTCCGTGTAAAATCCCCTCGAGCAGGTACGGCTTGGCCTCTTCATAGTTCTTCTTGTCCATCGCCAGAATGACGCCGATGGACCCTGAATTCATGCCGGACGGATTATGCTTTTTCATGATTTCGACGGCCTTGTCATACTCGTGCAGCGACTCGTACTCCGCCGCGATCTCGGCGAGAATGGTCTCATCGCTGACCCTCGGGTCGGTGTTTTGATTGATCAAGAGCCTCGATTGTTCGAAGAGCTCAAGCGACCTTCGGGAATTGGCCTCGTTTCCGCTGCCGACGCCGAAAAATGAATACGTCGCCGCACTGCTGTGGACCGCAATAAAATTGTTCGGATACTTCTTTAAGAGCTTCTCTGCCTCCGTCAACGCCTCCGGATTTCTGGTCCGAAGCATCTCCTCGATCCGGCAGACCGCCGCCTCGAGACGGTTGTCCTTGCTCTTATATCCGAGCAGCACGTCCACGGAGGTGTCGAAGAAATCCGCCATCTCCATGATCAGACTGATGTCCGGCACCGACATGCCCGACTCCCATTTGTACACCGCGCCGGTCGTGACGCCCAAAACCTCAGCCAGCTGCTCCTGTGTGAGTCTTCGCTCCTTGCGGAGTTTCCGCACATTTTCCGCCAAAGTGATCTCCATCGTCATCCGCGGGATCGCTCCTTCGCAGCGGCCCCGCTTCCTCCTTCCCGTGACAGCCCGTGTATCCCTCAAGCGACAGCTCCGCGCCGCTCATGCTACTGTGAAACCGTGAATAATGCATGGAAATATCCCCTGTTCGCCATCAGCTCGTCGAAGGTTCCGAACTCCTCCGCGCGGCCGTCCTTTAAGACCAGAATGCCGTCGTAGCGCTGCAAAAGCCCCTCCTCGAGCGAGTGCGTCACCACGATTCTTGTGATGCCCGCAAGGTCCAGAATGTCGTTGGAGACCTGCCATGCCGTCTGCGCGTCCAAAGCCGCCGTCGCCTCGTCGGCCAGCAGCACCGACGACTTGCGAAGCAGGCTTCTCGCGATGGAGATTCGTTGCTTCTCGCCGCCCGAAAGGCCGCTGCCGTTCTCGCCGCAGAGGGTGTCCTCGCCGCGCTTTGCGATCAGCTCGTCCAGATGCGCGTGGTCGATGGCTTCCTCCAGCTCCTCCTTCGGAAAATCCCGGAACATCGTCACGTTGTCCCGGATCGACGCATTGAATACAAAGACGTTCTGCTGGATGACCGAGATGCACTCGTAAAGCGACTCCGGCCGGATGTCCCGAAGTTCCTCATCATCCATGCGGATCTCGCCGCCGTAGTTCGCGCTCGAGGACATCAGAAGATTGAGAAGCGTCGACTTGCCGCTTCCGCTGGCGCCCACAATGGCGTAGGCTTTGCCCGCTGCAAAGGTGGCGTTGATGCCGTGCAGAATCTCCTTCTCCTCGTCGTAGCCGAAGCGCACGTCGCGAAGGACGATTGCATTTTCCAAAGAGCGGAGCTCCTTCGTGCCGCCCGCCTCGCTGTTGGTCTCCAGCGCATCCGCGAGCTTCCGGATCAGCCCCAGGGACGCCTTGCGGCCCGCCAGCAGTCCGGGCAATTCGGAGATCGGCTGGATCATAAAATTCATCAGGTTGACGAACATCATGACGGTACCGGTGGTGAGATCGCGGCCGCTCAGGATCAGGTACGTGCCCACCACGAACACGCCGAGCTGGGCGATCATGCCGGCAAAAGCACCGATCATGCCGACCACGGTCTTGATGCGCTCTCTCGTAAACTTCGAGTCCTCGAGCTCGCGGTTTCTCGCCGCGAACAGCTTGTAGATCTCCCGCTCCGCCTGAAAGCTCTTGATCACGGAAAATCCGCTGAGGCAGTCCGTGAGGATCGCCGTGAAGCTTCCGTTTTTGTCCGA
>CACZRV010000115.1 GCA_902783725.1 uncultured Lachnospiraceae bacterium
GCGGATGGCGGGACTTGAACCCGCACGAGTGTTAGCCCGTCAGATTTTGAGTCTGATGCGTCTGCCATTCCGCCACATCCGCGAACGTCCCAATTCTATCACGGCATCACGGAAAATGCAAGAGGTTTTTCGGAGGAGTTTTCATGGATTGCAGATGTGCCGAAAAATTGAGCGATCAGTACCTGGCGGGGACATTGCCGGCCGATTTGCTGCCGGAATATCTGCGCCATGTGAAGTCGTGCCCGGAGTGCCTTGACAATCTGCGAACCGACTATTCCATCACCAAAGCCATCGACCAGATCAACCATGATCAGGATTTTTCCACGGATTACAACAGGGAATTGATGCAGATGCTGGAGCGGTCGCGGCAGTCGATATTACGGCGCGTGAGGATATTGTTCGTGAAACGAAGCTTTGTGATCGCGGCTTTGGTTGCGGTTGCATTTTTCGTGGCGGGGCGCATGCCGGAGAAACCGAGATACTTCCTGCCGAAGGGAAGCGAGGAGTCGCACCGGCTTATGTATTACGGCATCGAAGAGGAATATGATCCGGTATTTTCCACCATCCGTGAGAAAAACTCCGAGGTTATCCGGAAGCTGCGGGAGATGCAGCGAAGCGAGGGAAATCCATGAGTGAATCGTACTTGTTAATCATTGACGGGTCGAGTTTGTTGTCCACCCAGTTTTACGGCAATCTGCCGCCTGCCATAACGTATGCAAAGACGCCGGAGGAGAAGGAAAAATACTTCCCGCGCATCATGCAGACTTCGGCAGGCGTTTATACCAACGGTATCTTCGGCTTTCTGCGGTACCTTTTAAAGGTTCTGCGGCAGCAAAAGCCGACCCATCTGGCCGTGTGCTGGGACCTTACCAGAGAGACCTTCCGAAGACGCCTGTCTGCGGATTACAAGGCAAACCGCAGCGAGACCATCGTTCCTTTGAAGGAGCAGTTTGCGCTTTGCCAGGAGATTCTGTCGAGAATCGGCGTGAAGCAGTTCATGTCGGAGGAGTTCGAGGCCGACGATTATAGCGGAAGCCTTGCAGCCCGCTTTGAAAACGAGATTCCGGTCCGGATCCTCACAAAAGACCATGATTATCTGCAGCTTGCCGACGGCAACACCACTATATGGCTTTTGCAGCAGGCGCAGAAGAAGGCCGACGAATTATTCGCAAAATACGGCATCCGCAAGGAGGCGCCGTTTGTGTCGGAGAAGGCATTTCCGATGACGCCTGACCGCATTGAGTCGGAGTTCGGTGTCCGTCCCGAGAGTGTCGCGGAACTAAAGGCTCTGCAGGGCGATACATCCGACAACATCAAGGGCGTGCCGGGCATCGGCGCGAAGACCGCGCTTTCCCTGATCGCTCACTACAAAACCATAGACGCATTGTACGACGCTGTTCACGAGGCCGGAGCCGACGGCGAGAAAGCGCTGGCGTCCTTCTTTAAGACCGAGCTCGGAATCACGAAAAATCCGATTCCGACGCTCACGAAGGAGGATCCTTCGGGCGTGTTCGGTGAGGCTGCGGCCAGATTAAGCCGCACTCTCGCGACGATCAAACGGGATATTCCGCTTTCGGAATCGCTTTCCGAACTCGCAGTGAACATCGATTATCCGGAGCTTCGCAAGATCCTTGCGGAGCTTGAGATCAAAACGATCCCGCTTCCCGAGGCTGACGTTGTGACGCGCACGGAGGTTGCGGTCACCGAGGTCGGCGCAGGGGATACAAAGAAGGTTTTCGCGGCGATCGCCGCATGCGATTCGCCGTGTGCGATCATAAAAGAGACCGCTGCCGCAGAGGCAGAGGACTGGCAGGTCGCATTCGGGCTGACCTCAAGTGAATTTGTCCTTACCGTCGCTCAGAGTGAGTCCATGTACCGGTTCCGCTGTCCGCAGGATGAGGCGGATTCTCTGGTCGCAGAGGCAGCTTCGGCGATGGCCGGGAAAATTGTATATTGCTTCGACGCAAAGGGGTCCTGGAGATCGTTGTTATCCTCCGATTTGACACTTCGCGACGTGGGCGTCATGGATTATCTTTTGAGACCGCTTGTGTCCGCCCATACTCCCGAGGATGCTTTCCCGGAGTGGAACGGCGAGATGCCGAAGGAGAATCAGCTTGCGGTCGAAACGCTTCGCCTGGGCGAGATGCTTTGGAAAAAGCTCGGCGAGCAGGGCATGGAACGGCTGTTTACGGAGATTGAGATGCCGTTAGTGCCGATTCTTGCCGATATGGAGGATACAGGCGTTTTGGTGGATACCGCGCAGCTGGGAGCATTTGCCTCCTATCTGCGAACCGAGATCGACCGGGAGACACGGACGATCTACGGGCTCTGCGGAACGGAGTTTAACATCAATTCACCGAAGCAGCTGGCGGAGGTGTTGTTCGAAAAGCTTGCAATCCCGTATCCGGAGAAAAAGAAAAAGACCTATTCCACCTCGGTGGACATCCTGGAGAAGCTTCGTGCGGAGTATCCGGTGGTGGACGCGGTTCTTCGGTACCGGGGCTACGCAAAGCTGTACTCGACCTACGCGGAAGGGCTTCACGCCTATATCGCAGCGGACGGGCGCATTCACACGACGTTTACACAGACGGTGACGGCCACGGGACGGCTTAGTTCCGTGGATCCGAATCTGCAGAATATCCCGGCGAGAACGGAGCTCGGGCGCGACATCCGGAAGGCGTTTGTACCGAAGGACGGCTGCGTGTTCGTAGATGCCGACTACTCCCAGATCGAGCTGCGTCTGATGGCGCATCTCTCGGGAGATACGAATCTGCAAAATGCATACCACCGGGCGGCGGATATTCACCGCCTGACCGCATCGCAGGTTCTGGGAATTCCCTACGATGAGGTTACATCCGCACAGCGAGGCGCCGCCAAGGCGGTGAACTTCGGAATCCTGTACGGGATCAGCGCATTTTCCCTGGCGCAGGATCTGGGAATTACGAGAGCTGCGGCCGAGGAATATATTGCAAACTACTACGAGAGATTCCCGCAAGTCCGCGGATATCTTGATAAAACCATCGCGGACGCGAAGAAAAACGGTTTCGTTAAAACCCTTTACGGTCGTGTCCGCCCGATTCCGGAGCTGTCGTTGCAGGAGTATCAAAAGCGCATGTTCGGCGAGCGCGTTGCAATGAATTCTCCGATTCAGGGGACCGCCGCGGATATCATGAAGGCGGCGATGATCGCTGTCGACAAGGCGCTTAAGGACGGCGAATACAAGGCGAAAATGCTTCTGCAGGTCCACGACGAAATCCTGCTGGAATGCCCCCGTGAGGAGGCGGAAGCGGTAGCAAAGCTTGTGCAGACCGCGATGGAGGGCGTCGCAGACCTTGCGGTGCCGCTTGTGTGCGAGGTACACACGGGTGAGAACTGGCTGGACGCGAAGGATTGAAGGGAGGCCGACATGTTTGTCATCGGCATGACCGGCAACGCCGGGTGCGGAAAAAGTTTTGTGTGCGGATGTGCCGCGGAACTGCTGCGGTGTCCGGTCATTGATTCGGACTCCGTTTGCAGGGATCTGATGATGCCGGGGCGTCGCGTCTTCGACGATGTCGTGAAGACCTTCGGATCATCGTATGTGGGCGCAGACGGTTATCTGGACCGCGGTAAACTTGCGGCTACGGTATTTAACGACGAGGCTGCAAGGAAGCTTCTCAACAGTCTGACCCATCCTGCGACCATCCTCGAGATCCGCAGTATGATCGCGGAATATGAGCGGCAGGGCTTCGGGATCGTGATCGTGGAGTCGGCTCTGGCGGAGGAGGCGGGATACCGCGACTTCTGCGATGAGTTGTGGCTCGTGACCGCCCCGAAGGAGGACCGAATCGAGCGGCTTCGCACGCGCGGCTACTCTGACGCGAAGATCGCCGGCGTGATGGAGAGCCAGACATCCCAGGAAGCGTTGCTCGCGGCAGGGCTTCGGGAGATCGCAAACGGAAACGGGGTCGGAAAATGCGACATTTTCCGAGCGATCACCGACAATCTGGACGATGCGCTCACCAGACCGGTTTGGCGGAAGCTCCTGCGGCGCGATTCTTGCCATTCGGCGGAAAATATGGTATAATATCAGCCGATTTTGACAATACCAAACACAAGATAGGCGAATTATGAAAGTACGATGCATAGCCAGCGGAAGCAGCGGGAACGCCACCTTCGTGCAGTCCGGGGATGTGGGCATATTGATCGACGCAGGCGTGTCCGCGAAGCGACTGGTAGACGGACTTCTTGCCATCGGTGTGGAGCCGGAGAGCGTGGATGCATTGTTGATCACCCACGAGCATACGGATCACACGGCGGGATTGGCGGTGTTTCTCAAAAAATACCGCACGCCGGTGTACGGGACCTACGAGACGCTGCAGGCCATCATGGTTGCGGATCGGGCAGGGCAGTTGATGCCCGAGCTGTTTCACTCCATCACACCGGGCAAAGTTTTGATGATAAAGAATGCGGAAGTTTCCGCGTGCTATATTTCCCACGACGCCGTAAAGCCGGTGTCCTACGCCATCGTATGCGGCGGCCGGAAATTTGCCATCGCCACGGACCTCGGATGCTATGACAACACCGTCATCGAGCATCTCTCCGGTGCCAACGCGCTGGTTTTGGAGTCCAATTACGACCGTGACATGCTTTTGGTCGGGCCGTACCCTTATCAGCTTAAGAAGCGAATCATGGGGACGTACGGACATCTCTCAAACGATGACTGCGGAAGTCTGATGGTATCTTTGCTGCATCGGAGGCTTCGCTACATTTTCCTCGGGCACTTAAGCAAGGAAAACAACCTTCCCGAGCTGGCCTACGAGTCGGCGAGGGTGACACTTGAGAAAAACTGGCATTACCAGGAGCCGTGTCCGCAACTGATCGTTGCGAACCGCGATACTCCGACGGATGCCGTTGAGTTTTAAATACGGAGGCAATCTATGAAGAAAGCAATTATCACAGTGGTGGGAAAGGACCGCGTCGGTATCACGGCCCGCGTTTGTACGTACCTTGCGGAGCGTCAGATCAATATTCTGGACATCTCGCAGACCATCGTCGGCGGATATTTCAACATGATGATGGTGGTTGACGTGAGCGGTGCGACAAACAACTTTGACGGGATTGCAAATGAACTCAAGGAAGTCGGCAAGGGCATCGACTGCATCATTCGCATTCAGCTTGAAGACATCTTCGACATGATGCATCGCATTTGACGACGGGGGAAGTATAGGCTATGATCAGCAGAAGCGAAATACTGGAAACCAATGAGATGATCGAGAAGGAAAATCTCGACGTCCGCACCATCACCATGGGCATCAGCCTTTTGGACTGCATCGATTCCGATGTGAAGGTGATGTGCGATAAGATTCATAGAAAGATCGTCCGCCTTGCGGGAAAACTGGTGGAGACCGGCGACGAGATTGGCCGCGAGTACGGAATTCCCGTAGTGAACAAGAGAATCAGCGTGACGCCCATCGGTATCATCGGAGCGGCTGCATGCCGCACGGAGGAGGACTTCGTGACGGTTGCGAAGGAGCTCGATGCCGTGGCAAAGGAAGTCGGCGTCAATTTTTTAGGTGGATTTTCCGCGGTTGTTGCCAAGGGCATGACCGCCTCGGACGAGCTTTTGATGCGCTCGATCCCGAAGGCACTGGCCGTGACGGAGCGCGTGTGCAGTTCGGTAAATGTGGGCTCCACGAGAACCGGCATCAACATGGATGCCGTACGGATCATGGGCGAGACCGTCGTAAAGACGGCGGAGCTTACGAAGGATGCGGATTCCATCGGATGCGCGAAACTCGTGATCTTCTGTAACGCGCCGGACGACAATCCGTTCATGGCGGGAGCGTTCCACGGCGTGACCGAGGCGGATGCGGTGATCAACGTGGGCGTCAGCGGTCCCGGCGTTGTGAAGAAGGCTCTGGAGGCCGTTCGCGGCGAGAGCTTTGAGGTTCTCTGCGAGACCATAAAAAAGACGGCATTCAAGATTACAAGAGTCGGTCAGCTGGTTGCCAAGAGAGCATCCGAGATGCTCGGTGTTCCTTTCGGGATTGTGGACCTTTCGCTGGCACCGACCCCGGCAGTCGGCGATTCCGTTGCGGAGATCCTGCAGGAAATCGGTCTGGAGTATCCCGGCGCGCCCGGAACCACGGCGGCACTGGCGCTTTTGAATGACCAGGTCAAGAAGGGCGGCGTCATGGCGTCCTCCTACGTGGGCGGACTGAGCGGAGCATTTATCCCCGTGAGCGAGGATCAGGGCATGATCGATGCGGTAAATGCAGGATGTCTTACGCTTGAGAAGCTCGAGGCGATGACCTGCGTCTGCTCCGTCGGCCTTGACATGATCGCAGTGCCCGGAGACACTTCCGCGGCCACGATCTCCGGAATCATTGCCGACGAGATGGCGATCGGTATGGTAAACCAGAAGACAACCGCGGTTCGTTTGATCCCCGTTATCGGCAAGAAGGTGGGCGATCAGGCGGAGTTCGGCGGACTTTTGGGATACGCGCCGATCATGCCGGTCAACCGGTTTGACTGCAGTGAATTTATCGGCCGCACGGGCAGAATCCCCGCGCCGATCCACAGCTTTAAGAACTAGTCCGAAACGGACGGAGGAGAGAGATGGAAATACAATTATGGAGAGAGATCCTCGAGCCCTATTCCCTTGCGGTGGATGAGCTTGTCACGAAGTTTACGCATATTCAGAAGTCCCTGCGCAAGCAGGACGATTATTGCCCGATCGAGCTCGTCACGGGCCGCGTGAAGACCATTGCGAGCATCGTCGAAAAATGCAGCCGCAAGAAGATTCCGCTGGAGCGCCTCGAAGAGGAGATGACCGACATTGCAGGCGTTCGCCTCATCTGCCAGTTCGTGGAGGACTGCTATGTGGTTGCGGACATGATCAAGCGCCGCAAGGATATGACGGTTGTGGAGGAGAGCGATTACATCGCCGAGCCCAAGTCCAGCGGCTACCGCAGCTATCACATGAAGGTTCGTTACACGGTGCAGATGGTGGACGGACCGAAGACGTTGAATGCGGAGATTCAGATCCGTACCCTCGGTATGAACTGCTGGTCTACAATCGAGCATTCGTTGCAGTACAAGTATCGCGGCAACATCCCTGAGGAGCTCAAGGATCGACTTCAGGTCGTTGCGGACGAGATGATCAACACCGACCGCGAGCTCTCCGAGATCCGCGACGAGATCACGGCGGCAAGAGAGCAGCGCTTCGAGGAGGAGCGTATCGTCAACGACATCCTTTTGACGATCCAGAATCTCTACCGGTTTGCGTCCCACCGCGAGGCGGTCCGTATCCAGGAGGAATTTTTCCGGATCTACGAGGAAAAGGACATTGAGAAGCTGCGTCATTTTGCGACGGAGCTTGACATTATTGCGGAAGGCTACCGCGCGCAGACGCTGGTATAACCCGCAGATCATCGATGGGAGGAACGGCTGTGAAGCTTCCTGCTGCATATGAACAAAGAATGCGCGAGATGCTCGGGGAAGAGGAATTCCGGGCTTATTGTGCATGCTTTGAGAACCGCGTCAGCTCGGCGCTTCGCGTGAACACGGGCAAGCTTTCCCCGGAGAGCTTCGAAGCGCTCTCGCCGTTTACGCTTCGGCGTGTTCCCTGGATAACGAACGGATATTACTACGACAATACGGATGCTCCGTCAAAGCATCCGTATTACTATGCCGGGCTGTATTATCTGCAGGAGCCTTCGGCCATGACGCCGGCGAACCTTCTGCCGATCAATCCCGGCGACCGTGTGCTCGACCTGTGCGCGGCACCAGGCGGCAAGAGCACGGAGCTTGCCTCGAAATTAAAGGGCACCGGCCTTTTGGTGGCAAATGACATCTCGGCCACCAGAGCCAAGGCACTTCTTAAAAACCTCGAGGTCTTCGGCGCGACGAATATCCTTGTCTCCAGCGAGCCCTCCGACAAGCTTGCCGAGCGGTTTCCCGAGTATTTTGACAAGATCCTGGTGGATGCGCCGTGCTCCGGCGAGGGAATGTTCCGTAAGCAGCCGGCCATCATGAAAAACTGGGAACAGTACGGCTCGCAATACTATCGAGACCTTCAGAATCAGATCCTTCCGCAGGCAATCCGCATGCTGCGTCCGGGAGGAATGCTGTTGTATTCGACGTGCACCTTCGCACCCAACGAGGACGAGGAGACCGTAAGTTACATTCTTGCGAAATTCCCGGACATGGAGCTTGTGCCTGTGATCCCTGCGGGCCGCGAGGAGGATTACCGCGGATACGGCTTTTTGACGGGCCGTCCCGACTGGATGCAGGAACCGCTTCCCGAAGTTGTTCGCTGCGCAAGACTCTTCCCGCACCGGCTTGAGGGAGAAGGGCATTTTGTGGCGCTGTTCCGCAAAAAAGGCGGGCAGGAGCGCTGTGCGGAAAATGAGGCTGCAACCCTGACGGAAGCAATTCCGGCAGATGTTTCGGAAAATGCTGCAACTACGGAAAAGCCCCGCCGTCTGACTGCGAAGGAGCGGCGCGCAGAGGAGGCCAAGAAGAGAAATGCCGCAAAGCCGGAGACCGGAGGGCGACTTCCGGAGGCATTGTCCGACTGGCTCTCGCAGATCTCCGCAGAGGGACAGCGAAGCGCCAAATGGAGCGACACGGTGATCCGCATCGACGGCGAACACGTCTATTGTGTTCCGAAGATCATGCCTTCCGTCGCGGGCATGCGCGTACTTCGCACCGGATGGTACTTAGGCGACGTAAAGAAGGACCGCTTTGAGCCCAGCCAGGCCTGCGCCATGGGCCTTACCATGGCAGAGTATCCCAAGGTTTACAACATGACCGCGGACGATCCGAACGTGCTTCATTACTTAAAATGCGAAAACGTTGTTCCCGACCGCAAGCTTCCGGACGGGCAGGTTTTGATGTGCGTGGACGGCTATCCGTTGGGATTTGCCAGAGTGAAGGGGGATATGGTCAAAAACCGCTATCTTTCCGGCTGGCGAATGATGTAGGCGGAGGTTTCCATGAAGTTTCGTCTTGACCGATTACTGACCAAACTGGTCAGCACTCTAAGCCGCAAGCAGGCGAAGGATGCCATTCGCGGCGGGCGCGTCCGTGTGGACGGCGTTGTTGTCACCGACCCGGAGCGAAAGACCGACCCTGAGACAGAGACGATCTCGCTGGACGGGCGGGAGCTTACGTATGCGAAGTTTCGGTATTTTCTGCTTAACAAGCCCGCGGGCGTGTTGTCCGCCACGAGGGATAAGAAGAAAAAGACTGTACTTGACCTGATCCCCGGAATCGATCACGAGCGGTATTTTCCGGTGGGACGGCTTGACCTCGACACGGAAGGCTTGCTTTTGATTACCAACGACGGGGCTCTTGCCCATGATCTTCTTTCTCCGAAAAAGCATGTGGAGAAGGAGTATTATGCGGTTTGCAGGGGAATCGTCACCGAGGAGATGCTTGCGCCGCTTACAAAAGGCGTTGATCTCGGGGATTTTGTGACTGCGCCGGCAGCCTTTCGGATCGCGGAGAAGGAGGGCTGCGACACTGGCATTTTTCTCACGATCACAGAGGGAAAATTCCACCAGGTCAAACGCATGATCGCGCATATCGGAAGCGAAGTATTGTTTCTTCGCCGGGTGCGGATGGGCGGCTTGACGATCCCCGAGGGCCTTGCTCCCGGGGAGTATACAGAGCTTTCGGCGGAGACACTTACAAGGCTGTTGTATGCGAAATAACCCCCGATAAATTGCTTAAAGGAAATCATTGTATGAAGAAGGAACCTTTTCGCGCTGCGATCTTTGATCTGGACGGAACCCTCGTGGACTCCATGTGGATGTGGCGCGATATCGATATCGAATATTTAAAACGTCACGGGCTTGTTTACGAGGAAGGCCTTCAGGAGAAGATCGAGGGCATGAGCTTTCACGAGACGGCGGTGTATTTTCAGAAGAACTTCGGGATCACCGAGACACTTGAGGAGATTCAGAAGGAATGGAACGAAATGGCTATGGAGTACTACCGCACGAAGGTTCCGCTGAAACCGGGCGTGACCGAGTATCTTACGAGGCTTCGCGAGCAGGGCATCAAGACCGGCATTGCGACGTCCAACTCCTGGGAGCTTCTGGACACCGTGCTGGACGCGACGGGACTTCGCATGTACATCGACAGCATTCATTCCGCTTGCGAGGTAAAGCACGGAAAGCCGGCGCCGGACATTTATCTTCTGGTGGCCGAGGACCTGGGGGTTGCGCCCTCGGAGTGTATGGTGTTTGAGGACATTCTGCCGGGCATCGCGTCCGGACACAATGCGGGAATGCGCGTGTGTTCGGTGTATGACGAGTACTCGGCGGAGCGAATGGACGAGATCATCAAAGAATCGGATCATCACATCCGCAGTTTCGCGGAGTTATTGTAAAAAGGAGGCGCCATGGGCGTTCGCAAGGGAACAAACGGATATATCCGCAGAAAGAAGCGCTGGCAGTTATTGATGACCGTGGTCATTGCAGCCCTTTCCGTGGGATTGTTTCTCCTCGGCTGGTTTGCCGTAGGAACTACCAAAAATCTACTGACCGTCGTTGCAGTTTTAGGGGCGCTGCCCGCGGCGAAGGCGCTGGTGGGCTACATCATGTTCCTGCCGTACAAGTCCTTTGATGAGAATGAATTTGCCGTGCTTCGCCTTGCGGGTGAGAAAAATGAGTCCGGCCACATCTATTCGGACCTTGTGTTCACATCTCCGCAGAGCGTGATGCACCTGGACGCCTTGTATGTCGTCGGGAAAGAGCTTGTGGGCCTGAAGCTCGCGGACGAGAAGAAGAAAAAGCAGGGCGAGATTGTATCGTATTTTACGGATTCTCTTAAGAAACGCGGCGTGACGGTTCATATGCACATTTTCAAAACTCCCGCGGAAATGCTTGAGCGCATCGAGTCTTTGTCGGACCGGAACGAGGAAATCCCCGAGGAGATCACGGAGTTCATCCGCATGATCTTAGCGTAACTCTGTCAGAGGAAAATCCATGAAAGAATTTACCATCACCAAACAGGAGGCCGGTCAGAGGTTTCATAAGTATCTGAACCGGATCCTTCCGAACGCGGGGTCCGGATTTCTGTACAAGATGCTCCGCAAGAAAAACATCACATTAAACGGCGCAAAGGCCGAGGGCGGCGAGACGCTCTCTGCGGGCGATGTAATCAACATATTTTTCTCGGATGAGACCTTCGCGAAGATGAGCGGCGCCAACGCTCCGGAGGTTGTCCGTTTCTCCGCAAGAACGCTGTCCGAGGAACAGATCGTCTACGAGGATGAGCATTTGATGGCGGTGTTTAAGCCGGCCGGCGTATTGTCGCAGAAGGATGCCAGCGGAGCGGAAGCCATCAACGAGGAGACGCTGCAGTACCTCCTTGAACGCGGGGACGTGAGTACCGAATCCCTTCGGATGTATAAGCCAGGAATCTGCAACCGCCTTGACCGCAACACCGCGGGAATCCTGTGGGTTGCGAAGACCCTTGCGGGAGCTCAGGCCATGGCCGAGGTGCTTCGAAACCGTAATCTTGAAAAATACTACTTCGCCTTTGTCACAGGCGTCTTGACGGAGAATTCGGACGTTACACTGTATCTTACCAAAAACGAAGAGTCCAATACCGTGACACTGCATGAGACGCCGGCGGAGGGCGCTTCCATGATCCGCACGGGCATTTATCCCGTGGCATCGAACAAGCGGATCACCCTTGTGCGAATCCGGCTTTACACGGGGCGGTCGCACCAGATACGAAGCGTCATGAAGCATGTCGGGCATCCGGTGTTGGGAGACCCCAAATACAGCCCGACGGATGCGGACACGGTTGCATTTTACCGCACGAGATACCATCTGCACGGACAACAGTTGTTTGCTTATGCATACCGCTTCCCGGAGGATCTTCCCGAGGCTTTGTCGGAACTTTGCGGGGAGACCATCACCGGACTTGTGCCGGATGCATTTGCCGAGTTACTTGCGGGCGAACTGCCGCCCGCCAAGGAGAAAGAGTATGGCTACCTGGAAATCCCGGGGCCTTCGGGGCTCCCTGTTTGAGGATATCATAAACCGGACCAACGAGGTGTACAAAGAGCGTGGAACCGCGCTGGTGCAGAAGATCCCGACGCCGATCACGCCCATCGACATCGACCGGCAGAGCCGCCACATCACGCTGGCGTACTTCGACCAGAAGAGTACGGTGGATTACATCGGGATCGCCCAGGGCGTAGCGCTTTGCTTCGACTGTAAGGAGTGCGCCACGGACACCTTCGCGCTGCAGAATATCCACGAACACCAGTACAATTACATGAAAGCCTTCGAAAAGCAGGGCGGTGTCGCGTTCCTTCTCATCTATTTCAGCCACCGCGAGGAGATCTATTTCATGAACTGCCGCGAGATGGTGAAGTTTTATGACCGAGGCTCCGACGAGGCGATGCAAAACGGCACGGGACGGCGCAGCTTCCGCTACGATGAGCTCGACCCGCGGTTTTTGTATGAGATGCCGAACGAGCCCTTCATCAATTATCTCGAGTACGTCAACGACTACCTTGAGCTCTGCGAGCAGGAAGAGGCTTCGGAAAATTCATAAAAAAAGTGTTGACAAGGGTATTGTTGCCGTGTATAATTCGGTTCAATATGCTAACTGATTAGCAAATTAGCACTTCACAGTATTAAAGCAAACAGGAGAACCCATGATTCCTTTATTACACACGCCCGAAGGAGTTCGGGACATTTACGGCGACGAGATGGCAGACCTTCGCGGTATTTCGGATGCGGTGTGCACTTGCATGAAGACTTACGGATTCCGCGAGATTCAGACGCCTTCCTTTGAATACTTTGATGTATTTTCCTCGGAGCGGGGCACCGTTCCCTCGAAGGATATGTATAAATTTATCGACCGGGACGGCAACACGTTAGTGCTTCGCCCGGACATGACGCCGCAGGTGGCGCGCTGCGCAGCGACGTACTGGAGAGACGAGGCTGAGCCCCTTCGTCTTTACTACGTAGGAAACACCTTCGTTGACAATTCCGGATATCAGCTTCGCCTCAAGGAGACCACCCAGGCCGGCGTTGAGCTCTTCGGCGATGATTCCGTGGTTGCGGACGCCGAGGTTGTTGCATTGACGGTCGAGTGCTTAAAGAAGGCAGGACTTAAGAAGTTTCAGATTGAGATCGGCAACGCCGGTTTCTTCCGCGCACTGGCCAACGAATGTCAACTCTCCGCGGACGACGAGGAGGAGCTTCGCAGAAGGATCAAGAGCAAAAACCTCTTCGGCGTTTCGGACTTTTTAACGGAGCGAAAGATCTCCGGCAAGACTGCGGAACTGCTTCTTTCCATTCCGGAGCTGTTCGGTTCGGAGGAGATTCTGGACCGTGCGGCGTCCATGACGGAAAATGAAGCCGCCCTGGCATCCCTTGACCGCCTCCGCGAGCTCAGCAAGTGCCTTAAGCTGTACGGCGTTGACCGCTACGTTTCCTTTGATCTCGGAATGCTCAGCAAGTACCGTTACTACACCGGCATCATTTTCCGCGCGATCACCTACGGAACCGGCGAGGCCCTCGCTTCGGGCGGAAGATACGATTCGCTGGCGGAGCAGTTCGGTCGTCCGATGCCTGCCATCGGAATGTCCATCACACTCGATACGTTGCTTGCTGCATTGCAGCGCGCTGATGATAAGCAGCTCCCCTTTAAAGTCCATCCGACCTGCGTCGTGTATCGTGAAGGGGCTTACGCAGAGGCGATCAAACGTGCAAATGAACTCCGCAAGGAAGAGGATTGCGTTTGCCTGCGCAAGGCGACCGCGGAAGAGCTTGCGAAGCATGATGGGGAGGACGTATGGAGTATATAACCGTTGCTCTGGCAAAGGGGCGTCTGGCGAAGAAAGCGATGGAGGTGCTCGGCAAGGCCGGCATCCATTGCGAGGAGATGAACGATCCGGATACGAGAAAACTGATCTTCACAAACGAAGAGCTCAAGATGAAATTCTTCCTTGCGAAAGCCGGTGATGTGCCCACGTACGTGGAGTACGGCGCGGCGGACATCGGTATCGTGGGTAAGGACACGATCCTCGAGGAGGGAAAGAAGCTCTACGAGGTGATCGATTTCGGCTTCGGCAAGTGCCGCATGTGCGTTGCCGGGCCCGAGAGCGCAAAGGAGCTTTTGGGAAGCGGAAGAAGGATCCGCGTGGCGACGAAGTATCCGAACATTGCCAAAGATTATTTTACGAATGTTAAGCATCAAACCGTCGAGATCATCAAGCTGAGCGGCTCCATCGAGCTTGCTCCCATCGTGGGTCTCAGCGAAGTCATCGTCGATATCGTCGAGACGGGCTCCACGCTCCGCGAGAACGGACTTGCGGTTTTGGAGGAGATCGTTCCGCTTTCGGCACGCATGGTCGTGAACCAGGTGAGCATGAAAATGGAGCAGGAAAGAATTCAGAAATTGATTGCGGACGTCCGCCGTGTCATCGGCTGACGTTTTCGTACGGAGGATGTCATGAAGATTTTGAATCTTACAAAGGAATCGAAGGAGGAGCTTTTGAGGACCCTCGCAGAGCGCAGCACCGAATCGTTCCAGAAACAGCAGGATGCCGTGGATGCCATCGTTCGCGACGTAAAGGCAAACGGTGACGAAGCGGTTTTCGCCTACACGAAAAAGTTTGACGGCGTGACGATCACGCCCGACAATCTCTGGGTTACGAAAGAAGAGATCGATGCGGCATACAAGGCCATCGATCCCGAGCTCCTTACGGTTATCCGTGAATCTGCGGAAAATGTCCGCGCCTTCCACGAGCGTCAACGCAGAAACAGCTGGTTTGATACCAAAGACGGCATTATCTTGGGACAGCGCGTGACTCCCATCGCGAAGGTCGGCGTTTACGTTCCCGGCGGCCGCGCCGTGTTGTCCTCCAGCGTTTTGATGAATATTATCCCCGCGAAGGTAGCGGGTGTTCCCGTGATCGTGATGGTGACGCCTCCCCAGAAGGAGGGCGGCTTGAACCCCGCATCCGTGGTTGCTGCTGTCGAGGCCGGTGTTACGAAGATCGCAAAGGTCGGCGGCGCACAGGCGATCGCAGCGCTTGCCTTCGGAACGAAGAGCATTCCGCGGGTCGATAAGATCGTGGGCCCCGGAAACATCTACGTTGCACTCGCAAAGAAAGCTGTATACGGCAGCGTCGGCATTGATTCCATCGCCGGACCCAGTGAGATCCTGGTACTTGCCGATGAGACGGCAACGCCTCGCTATGTGGCGGCGGATCTTCTGAGCCAGGCCGAGCACGACGTGATGGCTTCGGCAATCCTTGTGACAACAAGCCGTGAGCTTGCGAAGAAGGTGGATGCCGAGGTTTCTGCGATGACGCAGAGGCTCTCCCGCAAGGAAACCATCGAAAAATCCCTTGAGAACTACGGCCGCATTTTTGTTGCGGACTCCATGGAGGCGGCGATCGATGCCGCAAACGACATTGCGTCCGAGCACATGGAGATTCTCACAAAGGATCCCTGGGAGACCATGACGCACATCAAAAATGCAGGCGCCATTTTCCTCGGAGAGTATTCGAGCGAGCCTCTCGGGGATTACTTCGCAGGTCCGGATCACATCCTGCCCACGAACGGCACGGCAAGATTCTTCTCGCCGTTAAGCGTTGATGATTTCATCAAGAAGAGCAGCGTGATCTGCTACTCGAGAAGCGAGCTTGCGAAGGTCTATAAGAAGGTTGTGACATTTGCCGAGGCGGAAGGGCTGACGGCACACGCCAACTCCATGCTGGTGCGCTTCGAAGACGAACAGTAGGATAATTTTGTCCACGAAACCCCGCAGGCGTCGATTTTGTTTGACCCCGCGGCGGAATCGCGGTACAATAGGACAGAAATTTATCGGAGGAGGAGCTGTATGGAAGCAGAACGCAAGGCCAAAGTTGTGCGCGACAC
>CACZRV010000116.1 GCA_902783725.1 uncultured Lachnospiraceae bacterium
AGTTAAGTGGTTCAATGCTCAGAAGGGCTATGGTTTCATCAGCAACGAGGAAGGCGGCGAGGACGTTTTCGTACATTTCTCCGCTATCCAGGCTGACGGTTACAAGACGCTCGAGGAAGGCCAGAAGGTTTCCTTCGAGACCGAGCAGGATCCCAAGGATTCCAGAAAGCTCAGAGCTATCAACGTTCAGGCTCTGTAATTTGCGAATTGAACACGAGATGAGAGAGGAGAGCTCCGCAGTGCGGGGCTCTTTTTCGTTGGGACGTCGGAAAATGTACCAAAAAACGGGGGTGGATTTTCGGCAGTGTGCGCGCAACTCCCGCAGTTGAAAAGAAGCGCGCGGTATGATATACTTACTCCGTGCAACCGCGCGCCTGACTGCGCAGTTGCCGCGGGAGAGACTTTGCATTTTCAAAAAGGATGAATGCCAATGTTCGGATTACATACAGAACTCGGAATTGACCTGGGCACCGCGAACGTGCTCATCTACATCAAGGGCAAGGGCGTCGTGCTTGAGGAGCCGTCGGTCGTTGCCTACAGCCGCGACACCTCGCGCATCAAAGCCATCGGCGAGGAGGCGCGTCAGATGCTCGGCCGTACGCCGGGCAACATCATTGCCGTCCGGCCGCTTCGCGCCGGCGTGATCTCGGACTATTCCGTCACAGAGCGGATGATCAAGTATTTTATTCAGAAGTCCATCGGCAGAAGAAGATTCCGCAAGCCCACCGTGTGCGTCTGCGTACCCAGCAGCGCGACGGAGGTTGAGAAACGTGCGGTGGAGGACGCCACCTACGAGGCGGGCGCCCGCTCGGTCCGCGTCATTGAGGAGCCGATCGCGGCTGCCATCGGCGCGGGCATCGACATCAGCAAGCCCTGCGGAAACATGGTGGTGGACATCGGCGGCGGCACCACCGATATCGCCGTGACGTCCTTGGGCGGCGCCGTTGTGAGCCAGTCCGTGAAGGTGGCCGGCGATGATTTCGACGAGGCGATCGTTCGGTACATGCGCAAGAAGCACAATCTCATGATCGGTGAGCGCACGGCAGAGGAGATCAAGATTAAGATCGGCGCCTGCTACGCGAGACCGGAGACGCTCTCCATGGAAGTGCGCGGCCGTAACCTTGTAACCGGCCTTCCGAAGACGATCTCGCTGACCTCCGAGGAGACGGAGGAAGCCCTTCGCGAGCCGACGACGCAGATCATCAATGCGATTCATGACGCGCTGGAGCTGACCCCTCCGGAGCTTGCAGCGGACATCGCCAACCGCGGTATCGTGCTGACCGGCGGCGGTGCTTTGTTGTATGGCCTGGAGGATCTGATCGAGGAGAAGACCGGCATCCACACGATGACGGCGGAGAATCCCATGCGCTGCGTCGCCATGGGCACCGGCAAGTACATCGAGATGACCGCAGGAAAGAACCGCCCCAGGTAAGGGACGGCTGACGGATTGACGCGGCATTTGCCGCATGGACAGAGCAGATAGGCAGAGGCAGATATGGAACAGAGGGAAGGTTATGTGAAGCGGATCACGTTTCACAGTCCGGAGACCGGCTATACTGTGCTGACTCTCGAAGTGAAGGGTACCGGGGAAGAACTTACGTGCGTAGGGACCTTCCCCGTTATTGATGAGGGGGAAGACATCCGGGTGACGGGTGAATTTTCCGTTCATTCGCTGTACGGAAGCCAGTTCACGGTCACGGGGTTCGAGTCCGTGATCCCCGCCGCCGAGGATGAGATGCTCCGGTATCTCGGCTCGGGGGCCATCAAGGGAATCGGAATCGCCACCGCGGTGAAGATCGTCGACCGCTTTCACGAGGAGAGCTTCTACGTGATCGAGAAGCAGCACGAGCGGCTCGCCGACATCAGCGGCATCAGCCCGAAGAAGGCGCAGGAGATCCACGACCGGTTCGTCGAGAAGCAGAACATCCGCAATACGGTCATGTACCTGCAGCAATACGGCATTTCCCTGTCGCTTGCGCTCCGTATCATCGACCGCTACGGGGAAAATACAATCGCCGTCCTGCAGACCAACCCCTACCGCCTCGCGGAGGACATCAACCGTGTCGGCTTCATGACGGCGGACGCCATCGCACAGCGCATGGGCGGCTTTCAGGACTCGGACTACCGCAATACCGCATGCATGTTGTATGTGCTTCGAAATGCACTGACCTTCGGGCATTCGTGCTTCCCGGAGCGATCGCTGCTTACGCATATGCAGGAATATATCGAGAATCTCGATGAGGATATGTTTGACCGGATCGTGCGAAACGCCGTCGCGGACAAGAAGATCCGCACGGTGACGGAGGAGGACGGGGAAGGCAACCCCGTGAGGTACATCTACCTCAGCATGAGCCGCGAGGTGGAGATGCACATCGCCAGGATGCTGGCGGACATCGATGAGGGATTTGCCGGCAATTCGGTCGCCACGGAGCAGATGATCGAGAGCGTGCTCGCCGGATCGGAAGCCTTCCTGGACATCGACCAGAAACGCGCGGTACGCGAGGCCGTGGGGCACGGCGTGTTCGTTCTTACGGGCGGTCCCGGCACCGGCAAGACAACCACCATCAATGTCATTTTACATGTGCTGGAGCGACTGGGAAGGAGTTATCTTCTGGCGGCGCCCACCGGCCGTGCTGCAAAGCGCATGGCGGAGACCACGGGGCGCGAAGCGATGACGATCCACCGGCTTTTAGAGTGCCGCGGGATTCCGTCGGAGGCGCAGCGCGAGGACGGCCGCGGGCTTTTCAACCGCGACGAGGGCAACCCGCTGGAGGCGGACGTTGTCATCATCGACGAGGCGTCCATGGTGGACATGTTTTTGATGAATTCGCTTCTGAAGGCAATCTCGCCGGGAATGACGACGATCATCATCGTCGGCGACGCCAACCAGCTTCCCAGCGTGGGACCGGGCAACGTGCTTCGGGACATTCTCGGGAGCGGTGCATTTGCCTCCGTGTGCCTGACGAAGATCTTCCGCCAGGAGGAGGCGAGCGATATCGTGTTAAACGCTCACCGCATCAATCGCGGCGAGCAGCCGGTCCTGGACAACAAGAGCAAGGACTTTTTCTTCCTGACGAAGCGGAATGCGCGGGAGATCCGCACGACCCTCACCAAGCTGGTGCGGGAGAGTCTGCCGAAGTATGTGGATGCGTCGCCCTATGACATCCAGGTGCTGACGCCGATGCGCAAGGGCGATCTCGGAGTGGAGAGCTTAAACCGTCTGCTGCAGGATGTGCTCAACCCCGCCTCCCGGGAGAAGGAGGAGTGGGTGTACGGCGACGTCACGTTCCGCGAGGGCGACAAGGTTATGCAGACCCGCAACAACTACATGCTGGAGCGCGTCGAGGTGACGGAGGACGGCTATCCCATCGGGAAGACGGACACCGGCGTATTCAACGGAGACATCGGCGTGATCGAGAGCCTATCGCAGGAGTTCCGGACCATGTCGGTCCTCTTCGATCACCGCTACCGCGTGACATATGCGGACCGCGAGATCGATGACCTGGAGCACGCATACGCCCTCACGATCCACAAGTCGCAGGGCAGCGAGTATCCGGCCGTTGTCATGCCGCTTTTGAGCGGTCCGAGGGCTTTGATGAGCCGCAATCTTCTCTACACGGGAGTGACCCGCGCGGTGCGCTGCGCGACGATCTTAGGCGATGCGGAGACAGTTCGGCAAATGGTGGCAAACAATGAAGAATTCAAACGATACACCGGTTTGCGCAGATGCATCCGGGAACAAAAAGACATGCCCTAGGGCGGCACGCAGAGCGCGTAAGCCGCAGGGTGGAAATGGGAGGAATCGGAAAATGAACACAACACTGGTTATCATGGCAGCCGGCATGGGCAGCCGTTTCGGCAGCGGCATCAAGCAGCTGGCTGAGGTAGGCCCCAGCGGCGAGATCATCATGGACTACTCGATCTACGCGGCGAAGGAAGCCGGCTTTGACAAGGTGGTATTTATCATCCGCCGCGATCTTGAGGAGGCGTTCCGCCTCGCCATCGGCAACCGCATCGAAAAATACATCCCGGTGTCTTACGTATACCAGGAGCTTTCCAACGTTCCGGAGGGCTACTCGGTTCCGGACGGCCGCGGCAAGCCGTGGGGAACGGGCCACGCGGTTCTCTCGTGCCTGGGCACGATCAACGAGCCCTTCCTGGTGATTAACGCCGACGACTTTTACGGCAAGGAGTCCTTCCGTGTCGTTCATGACTATCTCTCATCGCTGCCTGCGGACAGCAAGAGGAAGTACTGCATGGCCGGCTTCGTGCTCGGCAACACCCTAAGCGACAACGGCAAAGTCACCCGCGGAGTCTGCAAGGTGGAGAACGGAAACCTCGCTGAGGTGGAGGAGATGTTCGACCTTCGCCGCGACGGTGAGATTGTGCTCGGCCGCAGCGCCGACGGAACGCCGAAGACCTTTACGCCGGACCTGCCCGTCTCGATGAATTTCTGGGGCTTTACGCCGGACTTCCTTCCCGCGCTGGAGAGCTACTTCCATGATTTCCTGGATACCGACGCTGTCGCCGATCCGCTGAAGTCGGAGTTCCTTCTTCCGTCCGTGGTGGGCTCGATGATCGAGCGGGGAGACGCTGAGGTCGCCGTCCTTCCGACGTCCGACCGGTGGTTCGGTGTCACCTATGCCGAGGACAAGGAGATCTTTATGCGCTGCATCCGCGAGCGCATCGCCGCAGGCGAGTATCCCGAGGCGACGTTCCGCTAGGGTATTGTATTGATTTAGGCAAAGATCAACGGCCGCAGTGAAAACCGCTGCGGCCGTGATTCTCCGGATTATTTCTTTTGCATTTTTCTCGCACTTTTTTGTGCACTCTTTCGCGGCTCTGCGCCGCATCTTCGCACGTTTCGGAGCTTCGCTCCACGGTCTGTTTTCAAACATTTTTCGAGGATTATACTATGGGGTTACTGGACTTTTTATACCCTCCGCGCTGTCCGGTCTGCGACGATCTGCGCCCGGTCGGAGAGCCCGTCTGTCATCCCGCGTGCCGGCGGCTGTTAACGCCCGTCGGTGAGGTGACATGCATTCGCTGCGGGAAGCCGGTACCGGACGAGTCGGTGGAATTCTGTTTTGACTGCGCGGGGAAGGAGTGCTCCTTCGAGCGCGGGGTCTCGGCCTATGTTTACGAGGACGAGATTCGCGAATCCATGATGCGCTTTAAGTTTCACGGCCGCGAGGAGTACGCCGAGTGGTACGCAGAGGAACTGATTCTGATGCAGGGTGCCAAGCTGCGCGATTTCCGCGCGGACGCGGTCGTTCCGGTGCCGATCCACGGGCGAAAGCTTCGCATCCGCGGCTACAACCAGGCCGAGGTCATCGCCCGCGAGCTCGCGGATCGGCTCGACCTTCCGCTGTACGCAAACTACCTTCGCCGCAACCGATTTACTGCGCCGCAGAAGGAGCTGAGCAACCACGAGCGCATCCGCAATCTCATGCGCGCCATGGAACCCGGGCCGCAGTCAAGGAGGCTTTCGGCACAAAAAAAGACGCCCCGCAGAGTCCTTCTGGTCGACGATATCTACACGACGGGCAGTACTCTGGAGGCGTGTTCGCGCGTTCTAAAAACGACCGGCGCGGAGCACATCATGGTCGCCTCAATCTGCATCGGCAGCGGTTATGTGTAAACAAAAAGGGCGACAAGATGTCGCCCTTCTTTGGTGTCACTTTTTACGGATTCCGTATACTACGAGGATGCCGTCGTATTTTACGGAATCGAGGTGCCAATGGTACCAGAACACGATGTTGTCGAATTGGCCGGGGTCGATATATTCTTCCGGTATGACGGCCGAAAGCCTGCCGTCGGAGTTGAAAAAGTCGATGTTGAAGCCGCTGCCCATGGAACTGCGTGTGACGGTTGCTTTCGTGTAATCCGCGATGGTGGCCTGAGCGTCATCGGTGATCGGCTTAAGATCAATCGCCGAATAATCAATCTCACGGAATCCTGCTTCGTCCTTGTAGATGTAAATGTTGAAGCTGGTTGCGTACTTATCGCGGCGGGAGGAAAGAATCTCGCGCAAACGCGTAATGACCTCAGCAATTTTCTCTGCTTCGGTGGATTGAAGAAAAATGTTATACCGGCATGTCTTGTTGTCGGGGAGGCTGCGGTAGATGCGGTAGTTGCCAAAGCGCAGCCTGAGTTCCGCTTCCATCTCGCCCTGAATCACGCCGAAGACGCCGGTGCTCTCGTAGTTGTGCCGGAGCTCCGGCTGGCACGTGTTGTCATTCTCGCTGTGGTTTACATAGCCGTCGACATACCAT
This sequence comes from uncultured Lachnospiraceae bacterium, assembly GCA_902783725.1. GTDB lineage: Bacteria > Bacillota > Clostridia > Lachnospirales > Lachnospiraceae > ISDg. Next base: position 6,276 of record CACZRV010000116.1, read on the forward strand.
GCGGACGCGGTCGTGCCGATGCCGTCTTTTCTCCGAATCTCGAGCTCGTATTTGTGACCGTTTTTGACGCGCGCATAGTTGATGGGACCGTCAAACCAGTCGGTGGCTACCTCGAGGTCGGTCTTGGAGGTGATCGTCGCGGTTACCTCGTCGCCGAACTCCTTTTGAATCTCGCTGCAGACATAGGAGATGACCTCCTCGTCGGAGAGAGGGTTGAGCGCATCGATGTCGTCCTCGCAGCCGCTTAGGAGCAGAAGACACGCGAGGAGCAGGGTGAATTTTACGACTGTTTTGATCTTTCGAAGCATATGCGGGTTCCTCGTTTGGTTGCGCAGACCGGCTTAGCGGTCCACGAGGCGGATGCCGTCCTCATCGATCGTGATGAGGCGATCCCGGTAAAGGTGTCCGATGGCGCGCTTGAAGGCGTTCTTTCCGAGGCTGAAGCGGGCCTTGATGTCCTCGGCGCTGCTCTTGTCGTGGTAGGGCAGGAAGCCGCCGGCGGAGCGAAGCGCGGAAAGAACGAGAGCCACGTCGCCCTCCATCTGGACGTGGGCCTTCTCACGCAGGGTGAGGGTTAATTTTCCGTCGGGAAGGACAGCGGCGATGCGGGCCTCGACGGACTGCATCGGAGCCAGCGGATAGAAGAGGTCCTTCTTCGGGATCAGGCCGGAGTAGACGTCGTCCACCGCCACGAAGGCACCGAAGTTGTTGCTGGTTTCGTACACGCGGCCGGTGACCCTGTCGTCCTTGTGGTACGGGGAGTCGGTGCGAAGGTAGGGGTAGAGCTTCATGGTCGCGCAGAGGCGGCCGCTCTTGTCGGCGTAAACGGCGACGAGCACTTCGTCACCCTCGCCCACGGGCTTGGTCTGCTCGCGGTACGGCAGAAGGAGGTCCTTGGGAAGACCCCAGTCGAGGAAGGCGCCGACGCGGTTGATCTGCGTCACCGAAAGGGCAGCAACGCGGCCGAGCTCCGCCTTGGGCAGAAGCTTGGTTGCGATGGGGCGGTCCTCCGAATCCTTATAGACAAAAACCGTGACCAGGTCGCCGACGGCCTCGCCGGAGAGCTGGTTTTGCGGCAGTAAAATGCGATCTGCATCGATGACGGGCGTGGCGTCGGAAGTCGCGCCGGAAGCGCCGCCGCTCACGACGGCTGCGGCCTCGCCCGCGTCAGCGGCCACGAGATAAGCGCCGTGCGGCTGAAGCGAATCGACTTTCAATTGCTGTGTGCGTCCCAAAAGTATCATAAAAGGTTCCTCCGTTCGTTGGTTAGTGCGGAGCGGGAATCACAGGGGAATCGCCGCATCTGCCCGCAGTTCTAAGTATAGCACGGATGTGTGAAATAAAAAAGAACAATCGGTTTCGGAGGGGTCGGAGGCATTGGTTTGTTGACAGGGCTTGTTTTCTTACGCTATAATTAGTCTGATCAGCGCGTAATGCGTTTCGTGTTTCGATGGGGGATAGATACTATGGTGAGGCAAATACGTATTCCGGTGGATCCGGAGATCATTAACGGCGTCGGCAAAATTGCGTGGGGATTTTTGTTTATTCTGCTTGACTTCAACCTGAATTACGGAGGAGGGGTCAGGATTGATATCATACCGGACGTCGTCGGTTATCTGCTGTTTTTGTCGGCATTTTCCAAGCTCGCCAGGTTTGCGCGGCCTAAGAAGTATCTGACGCCGGCGGTGGTCGGGCTGGCGGTGTTCAGCGTGCTGGATTGCTTTGTACTGTGGGGAGAAACGATGCTCGGTCCGGTGCTCACGATCCTCATCGGGATTGTCTCGGTTTATGCGGAGTATGAGACGCTGGGAGTAGCCGAAGCGGTAGCCGCAGAATACCGGCTGGAAAAGCAGGAGAAATCGATTCACGCAACCCGGATGTTCTGCCTCTGGCTGTCCATTGCTTTTTATGCGATCTGGCTGCTTTCCGGAGGAGTGGAAGTCACGTTTGAAGACCTGCTCGGACTTCTGCTTTTGGTTCTGATCATTGTTTTGCTGGTACGTATCATGTCCGAATTGTTCGGCCTCAGAAACGCGCTTTTGCATTGCCAAACCACCGAAGATGTGGTATCATTTGCTGGCGGGATTTCCGAACCGGAGGAAGGTGATTTCCGATGAGCGAGAGACGGCAACTGAGTGCCCCGACGTCCAACTGGCTGCTGCTGGTGACGCTCGGGACGTATCTGCTGGGGGGCGGCATCTTTGCGTCGCTCGTTGAGAACTATGCGCTCAAGATATTGATCGTGCAGCTGTTTGTGGTACTGCCGACCATCGTTTGGATATGCTTAAGCCAAAAGGGCGACCGGAAGAGAGTCCTCACGGAGGAGTTCCGCTTCCGGAAGATATCGCTGTCCACGGCGCTTCTCGTGATGGTCACGATGCTGTTTCTGTCGCCGCTTCTCACCTTTGTCAATCTGCTGTCGCAGATGTTTTCGAACTATGTCGCGGGGGAGGAGATCGTCGGTCAGATTTCGGATCAGCCGTTCTGGGTGGCGATTCTTGTGATCGCACTTCTGCCGGCGGTCTGCGAGGAGCTTGTGTACCGCGGAATGCTGTACGGCGGCTACCGCAGACGTTCCGTCTGGATGGGCGCGCTTCTGTCCGGTCTGGTGTTCGGAATGATGCACGGAAATCTCAACCAGATGATGTACGCGCTTTTGATGGGATTTGTCTTTGCATTGGTCGATGAGATCACGGAGTCCGTCGTGTCCTCGATGATCATGCATTTTCTGGTCAACGGGACCTCGGTCGCGCTGGTGTACCTGATGAATTACGCCAAAAACAGCGGCGGCGAGATTGCGGAAATGCTGGCGAAGTCGGAGGAGCAGGCGGAGAGCCTCGGCTGGGCGGACCTTCTGCCCTACGGGATCCTCGGACTGATCGGCGGATTTGTTGCATACCGGCTGATCTGCGTGCTGGCGATCCGCTGCGGCACGGCAGGAAAGCTGAAGGCGGAGCTCAAGGAGCGCGGAAAGCTGCTTGCCTTCGGGAATCTGATAACGGCGCCGCTTATTCTGGCACTGTGCATCCTGGCCGTCCTTGTGGTTGTGACGGAAGTATACATGTAATCTATGTTTGTGCGATATTCGGAACAGTTTCACGGAAAATGAGGAGGAGAACCGGTATGTATGATCTGGTTATCATCGGCTCCGGACCGGCGGGAATGGCTGCGGCCATTTATGCGGCCCGCGCGGAGTTGTCGTTTGTTGTTTTGGAGAAGGGTGTCAGCGGCGGTCAGGTGTTGAACACGTCGGATGTAGACAACTATCCCGGCCTTCCCGAGATCAGCGGATTTGATCTCGCGGAGAAGTTCGAAAATCACGCGAAGCACTGCGGTGCGGAGATCCGCATGGCGGAAGTGACGGAGCTTGTGAAGATTGACGGCGGATTCCGGATCCTGTTGGATTCGGACGACCCGATCGAGACGAAGACGATCATCATCGCCACCGGTGCGACGCCGAGACGGCTCGGATGCCCGGGCGAGGAGGAATTTGCCGGCATGGGCGTGTCGTACTGCGCTACCTGCGACGGCGCGTTCTTCCGCGGGCGCGAGGTGGTTGTCGTGGGCGGCGGCAACACGGCTGTGGAGGACGCGATCTTCCTTGCCCGCGGCTGCAAGAAGGTGACGCTCGTGCACCGGCGCGATGCGTTCCGCGCCTCGAAGACACTGGTGACGGCGCTTCGCAAGACGCCGAACATCGAGATCGCGTACGACAGCGTCGTCTCGGAGATCCGCGGCGAGGACAGTGTGACGGGCGTGGCTCTCACGAATGTTCGCACGGGAGCGCTCACGATCGTTCCGGCGGACGGCGTGTTCGTTGCTGTGGGAACGAACCCCGTGAACCTCGGCTGGCAGGACATCATCCCCTGCGATGCTTCGGGATACTTCCTTGCGGGGGAGGATTGTGCGACGAAGGTGCCCGGCATTTACGCGGCGGGCGATGTGCGCACCAAGGATCTGCGCCAGATCGTGACGGCGGCGGCGGACGGCGCCAACGCGGTTTACCACGTGGAGCAGTACCTCGCGGAGCTTGCTGCGGAGCAGTGAGCGAAGTAAAAATTCGATCTTCAGCGGAGCGATGACAGACTGCGGTTCGAAGGAACGGCTCTGCGCGCTCCGCTTTTTCATTTTCCGCGAAAAAAATACGCGATTTCGGAATCATAGTGATTAAAGGGGGGTGAAACTATGAAACCGAAAAACATTAGTGCTAAAAAGACTGTGATCCGCGCGTTTGTCGCGGGTGCGATCCTGGCTGTACTCGGAATTCTCGCTGTGGCTGCCGTCCGGTTTGTGATCCGCAACAAAAACCGCGAGGACATCTGGAATACGCCGTACACGTTTCCTGGGGTGGCGAAAGTAGACCCGTCCAACTTCGCGGAGTATGCCGGACCGGGGGTCGGCAAATTAATCCTTCCGGACGAGAAGACGGTGCAGAAGAATCTGGTCATGGACGCCATCGATTGCGAAATCTGGGCATACCAGACCTATGACATCGCTGTGATGGAGACTTACCGCGAGAAGCTTCGCGGGGCGGGCTACCGGATCGTGCAGGCCTCGGACGGTTCCTGGGTTGCATATCGAAACGGCGTTACCGTGTACGCGAGAAATGTGTGGGGCCAGGCGCGGGTGAGCTACTTCGCACCGCAGACGGCGCCCAAGAGCGGCTGCACGGCGGAGCAGGCGGCGGAGATCCTGACCATGCCCGGACACCGCGTAGACCGGCCGGAAGCGCGTTGCGCCAACGGATACTCGTGGGAGAAAAATACGCCCGACACGGCCATCGATCCCATCGATATCACACCGGCGGGGATGTTCGAGAAGACCGGAGCACAGCTTTTTGTCGCATTCGGCGCACAGCGGTACGAGCCGTACAACATCTGCGCCAGGTACTATGTGATCCGGGGCGGAAACGCCTACGAGTGGAATCTGTACTGCCCGTTTGTCTTCGGCGATGCCACCGGCGACGGAAAGACGGAGCTTTGCATGTCGGGTTCGATCTGCGCGTTTTGGGATGATGAGAACTCCTACACATTGTCCGAGTGCTTTGCGGTGTATCCGCGGACGGAGTACGGCGAGAAGGCGGTTGTATACGACCTGCAGGCGTCCGACGACGACATGTATCTTGTGTGGAGCATGGTGCATCCGGTCTCCGTTCTGGACGTGCGCGATGACGGCGTCTGGGTTTTCGGGAGTAACCAGAGGACCTATTCTCTTCACGTGAACGCGGGACAGGTGCGCCTGGAAACGGAGAGAACGTCCATGGGGGTCGGCGCAGGCGCGGACCCGTAATAAAAAAATTTTTTTGCTCATTTTCCGAAGGGATGAAAAAAACAGCTCCCAACGGGACTCACAGAAGGTGAAGGGAGGTTGAAACGATGCCGGCAGATGTTTCATGGATTAACCAGATGCTGCGCGAGCTGCGCAACAACCCCGACGCCTTCACGCAGCTGTATGGGGAGATGAAAAAACCGATGTATGCGGTGGCTTACCGGATCACCGGAAACCGCGAGGATGCGGAGGATTCCGTGGCGGATGCGTTTCTGGGGATTTTGCGAAAGGCGGACACGGGGACGATCCGCAACGGACGGGCGTATCTGTTTCAGACGGTGCGCAACGAGGCCATCCGAAGACTTCACGACCGCGAGGCGTTAGTTGTCTGCGAGGACCCCGAGCAACTCCGGTCGGAAGAACCGGTGCATGAGGGCGACAGCGATGTTGCGATCGCGATGGGCAGACTCTCTGCGGAGGAACGCCAGATCGTGTCGCTTCGCGCGGAGGCGGAGCTCGGATATGCGGAGATCGCGCGGATCACGGGGCTGTCGACGGCCACGGTGTTCCGGCGGTATCGCGCGGCGATCCGCAGCATGCGGGCGTTTTTTGCGAGGGGCGACGAGTGAGCCGTTTCGGGAAGAAGGAGCTGGAAAATGAGTAAGAAATCAAAGAAAAAGATTGAAGCGATGATCCGCGGCGACGGGGAGACGATGTCCCGCGGCGCGGACATGAAAGTATTATCGCAGGCACGGGAGGTGTATGCAGAGCGCGGTGTTCGGATGGGCGCGGAGAGCGCGGCCGGTGCGAAGGCTACAGAGGACGGGGCGGTTCCCGTGCGCTTGAAGACCGGGGCGCGAAGAAAAATGCAGACGTATCTTCTGGGCGGTGCGATTGCCGCGGTTTTGATTGCGGGAGTGGTACTGGGCGTATGGGCAGGTATTTTACGAAGGGGACAGAAGGTTCCCGCGGAGGAGCCGACGCCGACGCCGACATCATATCCGACGGGAAAGGCATGGGAGCCGGGGGATGTCTATCTTCCGACGCAGGGCTACCGCGGTGATGTGAGCGGTATGCAGCTTTTTGAGGGCGGACAGACGGACGAGTCGTCTTTGTGGGTCACGAGGCTTACGTACGGGAACGGACTCCGGAAGGAAGACTCGGAGGATCTGCACAGGGCCGTGAACGGTATGGCTACGGTTTCGTATCCATTCATCGGAGCGGCTTATCAGGGAGAGCAGTTTGGTCACTATTATTATACCTATCGGGTCGATCAGAACGACGAGTCGATCAATCTGGTGGAGGTAGTGGATTCGAAACCGGCGACGGTATCGTGCTTTCTCGGAAGAAACGAAAGCTTGTTGTGGGATGATATCAGAGCGGTTCGGGATGTCAATCTCCGCATCGAGCAAAAGGGGCTCGGGCAGGGACGGTATGACTCCTGCGAACAGGCGGTGCTGCCGGTCGAAATTACGCCGGACGGTATGTATGAGGCTGTGAATGCGCGGCTTTATGTAGCGCTGTTTTACAACGACAACGGTTATTACAAGCAGTACATGGTCGTCTGGAAGGGAAAGGCCGTACAAGTGAGTGTTTCGGACCGCGGACCGACCTTCGGCTGGTGCGATCTCACCGGTGACGGTGAGCCGGAGCTTGTGACGCTCGGCCCCGGAACGACATCCGGGCTGACATCCTTTTGCGTGTATGTCTATTCTGTGGTGAACGGAAGGCTTAAGGAGATCGCGGCGACGGAATATGTCGACTATTCTCCGGAGGTGCTGTTGGCCGCGGGTGAGAACGACGAAGTCTTCGTAAAAAGTGTCGGCGCCGGAGGGCGTGCCGTCGATGCGCGAGTGGAGCTTCGGGACGGTACCGTTTCGCTGATCGATGCGAAGACGGGCGTACTGGACGGGGCGTTCACACCGATCCCGGCTGTGACGACAACGCCGGTGGTGCAGGAACCCGAGAAGGAAATCATAATCCTGAGCGGAAGTACGGAGACGGAGCTCTCGGCACTTCCTCTGTTCGACGACAAGGGAACGCCGATGGCGACTTCCTATGGTTATCTTGTGCGATATGATTCGGGGCTGGACGAGAAGGCCTGGAAGGCGTATACGAAGCGTCTGGACGAACTCGGGTACACCGAGCACGGCGGCGCTCAGGGCTTCGCTCATTATTTTGTGCGGGACGACAGTGTGATTGCTGTCGAAAAAGGCTCAAACGTATGTTATTTCCACTATTACACAGGGCACAAGACGCCGGCGGGCGGTTACACGCCGAAGCAGGCCGCTGACCTGCTGCGGCACGAGGAGACCCGTTTTATCCTGAAGGACTCCGTGCTTCGCAGAAGTATCAACAGGGCTCCGTCAGGAGTGGAGCTGCTGGCGGACGGGACTATCGCCATGCTGGATATCACCCCCGAACGCATCTTCGGAATACTTCATGCGCAGGTATTCTTAGGGATTGTTCCCGCTCTGGGAGAGACGCGCACCGCAGTCTTTGTTACCTGGAAGGGCTGTGTGTTTGAAATACAGGATGCGGTGGCCTGGAGTGACTTAAACGGCGACGGGAAATATGAGTTCTGCCTGCTCGGGCCGGGAGAATACAGCGGACGTTCCTCGTGGCGTCTGTACGTGTACACCGCAGACACCGGAACCGCGGGTGAAGAGTCCGGACCGCAGGCCCGGCTGGTTGCGGATACGATGTACGCCGACTATGCCGTGCCGGTAACGCTGGTTGTCGGTCGGGACGAAAAGCTGCATGTGAGGAGTTTCGGGGACGGTTCGTACGAAGTGGATGCGCGCATAGCGCTCTCAGAGACCGAACCGGGGCAGATTGAGCTGTACGACGAGCTCGGAAAACTGCCGCTTACGGCGTTCTCCGAAAGAGGAAAGTAAGCGGAAAAAGTAAACATGCAATGCGGGAGGAGCCACAAAAGTGGAAAAATCCTCCCGCTTTTGTTATAATCGGGAAAGATTTTTCCACTTTTTTACGAAAAATGAAATATTCCGCAAGCGTAACGACTCATATTATGCAAAGAGGCGGCGGGAAGTTCCGTTGGCCTCCGAAAATACAGCGAAAGGGGGATATCCGGCGTGATAGAAGTAAGCAATTCGTGGATCGGTCGCAAACTTCTCGAGATATCGGGCAATCCGGATGCTTTGGGGGAGCTTTACGAAGCGTTGAAGCAGCCGATGTATGCGGTCGCGTACCGGATCGTGCTGAGTCGTGAAGATGCGGAGGATGTCGTACAGGATGTGTTCGTATCGCTCATGCACATTTCGGAGACGGAGCGGATCAAAAACGGGAAGGCGTACCTGTTCCAAATTGTCCGAAACGAAGCACTGCGGCGGCTTCGCCTGCGGGGTCGGGAGAGCGCCTGCGAGAATCCGGAGATCTACGTGAAGCATGCCGCGGAGGCGGGATGGAGCGACGTGGACCGGGCGATGGCAACCTTGTCCGCGGAGGACCGCCAGATTGTGGCGATGCACGCGGAGGCCGGACTGACGTATTCTGAGATCGCGAAAGCGACCGCATCGTCCGCGGCGACCGTGTTCCGCCGTTATCGGAAGGCTCTGGGAAAACTGCAGAAGTTTTTCTGCGTGAGCGAGGACAGCAGCTTGTGTGAGGAGGTTTCGTATGAGCGAAAAATACAGCAAACGTAAAATTGCGGAACTGTTGCGGACCACTTCCGCCGAACTTTCGCCGGAAGCGGACGCGCGGATGCGCGAGGAGTTGAAGCTTACGCAGAAGGCATCCGCGGAAGCAAAGAAGCAGAGTAAGAGCGAGCCGATCCAGGTGAGAGTGAATCAGCAGGGGAATCGGAGGATTTTGAGGGATCTCGTTGCCGCGTTGTCGGGCGCAGTGATCGTGGGTGCCGTCGTTTTCGCTGTGTGGATTCACGGGCAGCACGGAAACGTAATACCGATTGACGGAGACGCAGTGACCGGTACGCCCGCTCCGGCAACGGAAACACCGACGCCGACGCAGGGCCTGAAGCCGGGAGACGTCGAGATTAACGAGGTGAATTTTCCGGATGAGACGTTCCGCCGGATTGTGGCAGCAAAGCTTGATTTGAATTCCGATAAAATTCTTTCTGCGCAGGAGATTGCGAGTGTTACGGAGATCAAGGTCAGCCGCTGGGACTTAGACGAGAATGACGAGAAGATTACGAGCCTGAAGGGTGTGGAATTTTTTACGGAAATCACCTTGCTGAGCTGTGCAAGGAACAATTTGACCGAGCTCGATATCAGTAAGAACACAAAGCTTAAGCGAATCGAATGTCAGGAGAATAAACTTCGGGCGCTGGATGTCAGTGCCAATCCTTGGCTGGAGAATATCATTTGCAGCGATAATCTGATTGAGAAGCTGGATCTTTGTAATCTTCCGGAACTCTGGGTACTGTACTGCGAGAATAACCGGTTGTCATCGCTGGATCTAAGCGCCAATGTGAAATTATTTGCCTTGTGCTGCAGTGACAATCCGATTACAACGCTCGATGTGAGCATGCTTTCGCTTTTGGGAAACATCATGGTAAACAATGCAAAACTGACATCGCTTGATCTTAGCAACAATCTTTATCTGACCTGGATTGAGTGCGACGGAAACGGTCTGGAGACGCTGATCATCAGCCCGAAGAACGAGTGGATTACCGATTTGCGTTGTCAGAGCAACCGGCTTACATCGCTGGATGTCTCGGGGTTTGGAATGTTACAGAATCTGAACTGTGCCGACAATCTGCTGACTTCCATCGATGTCAGCCATAACCCGGACCTGGCAGATCTGGATGTCGCATACAACCCGATACGGACGCTGGACGTGAGACGGAACAGCAAACTGGAATGGTTAAGTTGTAGCGGATGTGAGTTTGAAGAGTTGGATTTGAGCAAAAGTATGGGGCTTTCGTCGCTTTATATCTTTGACAATCCGTCGCTTAAGAAGTTGGACGTCTCGGTTTGCGACAAGGAATTGTACATTTCGCTTGACAGCGGAGTCGACTTGATCGGCCTCGGCGAAAAAATGTATGCAAACCGGGTGGATGAAGCTCCCGACAAGTCAAAATGGCTGGCGGAACACTATTGATCGAAGAACGGAAATATGACTGTAAGTTGTGCCACAGTAAGGCTCAATTTTCAGAAAACATATTCTTTGCAAAAACGGAAAATAGTACTTGACAAGTCGGGGATTTGTCATCTTGCACAAACTTTTATCAAAAGAATCATGGTGAATAACATCGTCAAATGTTGATAAAATTTACCCACAAAAGAGTTATCCACACGAAAATGTGACCGAAAAGTGACGAAACTGCGATTATTCACCAAGTTATCAACGTTATCCACAGCACCTTTCAACTTTTGTAGTACAAACGTGACGAGCCGAAAACCGAAAGTTTGTTTTGGTTGAAACGTAAAATCGCACAGTTTTCAAACGAACCTGAATTGTCAGCTTGACAGGTAAATTGTTTGACAACATCGAACAAAACAACAAAATTGAATGAACGTGCGCTGACGGCGCGGCGAAGGTCTGAAACGACCCTTGCTGCGCCGTTTATTTGTGCCCGCCGGGCGGGGATTGAGGGGGCGTTTTCCGACGGATCCGCGATGTTTTCACGTGCGCGCGCACGCGAGACTATATTACATTGATTTTATATGGGATTTGTGGTATACTGATTCGGAATGTGGGCAAAAAACGGCAAGGTGAAACAGCCGCATTGCAGGAGGACAGAATGAAGTTAATTGAGAAAATCTTCGGAACGCACAGCGAGCATGAGCTGAAGCGTATCCGGCCCATTGTGGATAAGATCGAGGCGTTGGAGCCGGAGTGGGAAAAACTCACGGACGAGCAGCTTCGCGACAAGACGACCGAGTTTAAGAATCGTCTGGCGAACGGCGAGACGCTGGACGACATCCTGGTGGAAGCGTATGCGACCGTGCGCGAGGCGGCGAAGAGAACCCTCGGGCAGAGAGCATTTTACGTACAGCTGATCGGTGGTGTCGTTCTGCACCAGGGACGCATCGCCGAGATGAGAACCGGTGAAGGTAAGACCCTCGTGTCGACCTTCCCCGTATACCTGAACGCGCTGACCGGCGAAGGCGTGCACGTGGTTACGGTCAACGACTACCTGGCCAAGCGAGACTCCGAGTGGATGGGACAGATCCACCGCTTCCTCGGACTCTCGGTGGGCTGCATCTTAAACAGCATGGAGAGTGATGACCGCCGCGCGGCATACGCCTGCGACATCACCTACGGAACCAACAACGAGTTCGGTTTCGACTATCTGCGTGACAACATGGTTCTGTACAAGGAGCGCCTCGTTATGCGCGGACTTCCGTTCGCGGTCATCGATGAGGTCGACTCGGTATTGATCGATGAGGCGCGCACGCCGCTCATCATTTCCGGACAGAGCGGCAAATCCACAAAGCTCTACGAGATGTGCGACATTCTCGCATGTCAGCTCCGGAAGGGAAGCGAGACCGAGGTCTCCAAGATGGACATGCTCATGGGCGAGGTCGCCAAGGAGACGGGAGATTTCGTTGTGGACGAGAAGGACCGCAACGTCAACCTCACCGAGGAGGGCGTCCGCAAGGTGGAGCAGTTCTTCCGCATCGAGAACCTCGCCGATCCGGAGAACCTGGAGATCCAGCACAACATCATCCTCGCGCTGAAGGCGCACAACCTCTTCAAGCGCGACCATGATTACGTCGTTCAGGACGATCAGGTGCTGATCGTCGACGACTTCACGGGACGTATCCTTCCCGGCCGCCGCTACAGCGACGGTCTGCACCAGGCCATCGAGGCGAAGGAGCATGTGAAGGTAAAGCGCGAGAGCAAGACGCTGGCGACGATCACCTTCCAGAACTTCTTCAACAAGTACGAGAAGAAGTGCGGTATGACCGGTACCGCTCTCACCGAGGAAAATGAGTTCCGCGAGATTTACGGCATGGACGTTATCGCCATCCCGACCAACAAGCCGGTGGCGCGTATCGACCACGAGGATGCGGTGTACCGCACCAAGCAGGAGAAGTTAAATGCCATCGCGGACGCGGTTGCCGAGGCGCACAAGGCCGGACAGCCCGTGCTGGTCGGTACCATCACGATCGAGGCTTCCGAGACCGTGAGCGCGATGCTTCGCAAGAGAAACATTCCTCACCAGGTGTTAAATGCAAAGTTCCATGAGATGGAGGCGGAGATCATCGCGGAAGCCGGCAAGAGAGGCGCCGTGACGATCGCAACCAACATGGCCGGCCGTGGTACCGATATCCGTCTGGGCGGTGCCGTGGAGATTCCCGAGGGAGCGTCGCAGGAGAAGATCGAGGAGATTTTGGCCGAGGCAGACAAGCGTGCGGACGAGATCCGCGCTCTCGGCGGTCTGAAGATCATCGGTACCGAGCGCCATGAGTCCCGCCGTATCGACAATCAGTTGCGCGGTCGTGCCGGACGTCAGGGCGATCCCGGTGAGTCGCGGTTCTACATCTCCCTTGAGGACGATCTGATGCGCCTGTTCGGTTCGGAGCGCATGATGGGACTGTTCAAGACCCTGGGTCTCACGGACGGTGCGGAGATTCATCACCGCATGCTCTCGAGCGTGATCGAGAAGGCACAGAAGAAGATCGAGGACAACAACTTTGGAATTCGTAAGAATTTGCTGGAATATGACCGCGTGAACAACGAGCAGCGCGAGATCATCTACGAGGAGCGCCGCCGCGTTCTGGACGGCGAGAGCATGCGCGAGTATGTGCTCAAGATGGCGCGCAACACCATCGACCGCATCGTGAGCAACCACATCGGCGACGACTCGTATCCCGAGCAGTGGGATATGGACCGTCTGAACCAGGACATCGAGGCCGTGGTTCCGCTGGCGCCGCTGGTGCTGACGGAGGAGCAGAAGAAGCACGGCAGAAAGAAGGACGTTCTGGAGATGGCGCAGAAGGCCATCCTGGAGCTCTACGAGGAGAAGGAGCGCACGCTCTTCCCCGAGATCGAGCAGTTCCGCGAGGCCGAGCGAGTCATTTTGCTCAAGGTCATCGACCGCCACTGGATGAACCACATCGACGACATGGAGCAGTTGCGCCAGGGTATCGGCCTGCAGTCCTACGGCCAGAAGGACCCCGTGCAGGAGTACAAGTTCCAGGGCTTCGATATGTTTGAAAATATGATCGCCTCCATCGGCGAGGACACGATTCATCTGTTGATGAACCTCCGCCTCGAGCAGCGCGTGGAGCGCGAGGCGGTTGCCAAGGTAACCGGCACGAACAAGGACGACACGGTGGCAAATGCCCCGATCCGCCGCGCCACGAAAAAGGTGCAGCCCAACGATCCCTGCCCGTGCGGTTCCGGCAAGAAATACAAATTCTGCTGCATGAAGAAGGGCGGCTGATGCCGCGGCGGTTCCGCGGAACCGCAGACATCATGTAACACGGGAAACCGAAGGAAAGGCGCAGTATCGAAAGGGGAAAAAGTATGGAAACGGGAACCGGAAGACGAATTGCAAAGGCATTGCTCGGTTGCTTCGGTGCGACATTTCTGATCGTCGGCATTGCGATCGCGATCCTGTCGCGGGGATTATTTGCCGACTGGATCACCTCGAAGAAGGAGGCGATCGATGCGTCGGAGGTTGCGTACGGAGAGTTGAAGCCGGGTTCGCATGTCACGCTGGATGTGAAGGTGACCCTCGGGGCCTTCATGAAGCATGTGGAGTCCATGAAGAAGGGCAACTCGGTTGTCAGTTCGTCGGCGACGGTGTACTACCTGATGCCGTGCCTGGAGGACGATGCGGGCGGAACGAAGATCGCGTATTTTCTGTCCTTTGCCGTCGGCAACAAGTCCTCGAATTCCAAGAAGCTCAACAAGCTCGACGAGGTGTTCAGCGAGTGGTGGAACGATACCACCGGCAATGTGGCGAGACCGGACGAGGTGAAGGCGACCATCGACGGGCGCGTTGCGAAGATGAACTCCGAGGAACTGAAGTACCTGGATGAGTATTTTTCGAAGTACTTAAAGAGCATGGACCGCGAGGACTACATTCAGCCCGTTGTGATCCGCGAACTGTGGACCGACGGAACGGAGCAGGATGCGAAGGCGTTCATGATCATGTGTGTTGTGACGACACTGCTCGGCATCGTAATGCTCTTCTTTGCGCTTCGCCGCAAACGGAATAACGGAAAGGAAGCGGTGCCTTCGAATGCGCCGCAGGAACAGATATGATAGAACTGGATGAAGCAAAATTCACGCTCCAGGGGTACAAGGGAATGCTCACCGAGGTGGGCGCGTCCTTGGACCTCGAGAACAAAGAGCGCAAGATCGAGGAGCTCTCGGGACTTCTGGAGTCCCCGGGCTTCTGGGATAACGCGGACCGCGCCCAGGCGGCCACCCGCGAGCTCAACGAGCTCAAGGTTACGGTGGAGGGCTATCGGAAGCTCGAGCGCCAGTACCAGGACATCCTTGATCTGATTGAGATGGGCAACGAGGAAAATGACCCCGAGATCGTGCCGGAGATTCAGGCCGACCTGGCGTCGTTTACGGAGGATCTTGAGGCGCTTCGCCTGGAGACCCTTCTCTCGTCTCCGTATGACAAGGAAAATGCAATCGTCACCCTGCACGCAGGTGCGGGCGGAACGGAGAGCTGCGACTGGGCGGGCATGCTGTATCGCATGTACCAGAAGTGGGCGCAGAAGAAGGGCTTCGGATTTGAGCTTCTGGACTACCAGGACGGCGACGAGGCGGGCATCAAGTCCGCGACGTTCCAGATCAACGGACACAATGCGTACGGCTATTTGAAGTCCGAGCACGGCGTTCACCGTCTCGTGCGCATCAGCCCCTTCAATGCTGCGGGCAAGCGCCAGACATCCTTCGTGTCCTGCGATGTCATGCCCGACATTGAGGACGATCTCGACGTGGAGATCAACGATAAGGATATCCGCATCGATACGTA
>CACZRV010000117.1 GCA_902783725.1 uncultured Lachnospiraceae bacterium
GTTGAAGTCCTTAACAGCGACGAATCCGTTCGGATATGTCTTGTTAATGTTGATAAGTTTCAAACCAGCCATTACAAAAGCCTCCTAGTTATTTTTAACTTGACGCCCCACGTCCGCCGACGTGGTACCTGCTGATTATCATACACTACGAGTGCGAAAAAAACTATGTAGCAAATACACAAATTCGGTTTTCTACTTTTGTCTAATTTGCATAACCGATGTCATATTTCGCAAAATCATGGACTTTTTTACTAAAAAACCTTTGGGATTCATCCCGCTTCATTGCATTTTTTGTCATTCTTTGCTAAACTTTTTGAGAGAGAATCTTTCGGAAATGGGAGGCATTTTTCATGGAAACGATTGTAATTACCGGTGCCAGCGGCGATATCGGCTCCGCTGTAGCACTTCAGCTTGCAAGACAGGGCCGCAGACTGGCTCTGATCGGTCACAAAAACACGGAGGCACTGGAGCACACGGCCGAGGAGGCCGCAGCCCTGGGCGCCTACTGCCGGACCTACGCAGGCGACCTCGGCGACGAGAATTTTGTGCGCACGACCATGGAGGACATCCGCGATACGTTCCACCGGATTGACGGTCTCGTGCACGTCGCAGGCTACTCCAGCGCCGGCCTTCTGACGGACCTCACCTTCGAGGAATGGAACCGTCTGGTTTCGGCAAATCTGACGTCCGCCTACCTTTGCATCAAGCACGTTACGCCCGCCATGCTCCACCTGGGAGCCGGTCGCATCCTCATGATCTCCTCGGTCTGGGGCACCCGCGGCGCCTCCTTTGAGGCAGCCTACTCCGCCACCAAGGGCGGACTGGACTCCCTTACCAAGGCGATGGCTAAGGAGCTTGCGCCCAGCAACATCGCGGTCAACGCCCTCGCGCCCGGCATGGTCAACACGAAGATGAATGCCCGCCTCAGCGAGGAGGACCTGGCGTCCCTTGTGGAGGAGATTCCCGCCGGCCGCATCGCAGCCCCCGCAGAGGTGGCCGAGATGGTCGACCTGCTGCTACAGGCGCCCCGCTATCTCACCGGCGAGATCATCGGCTTCAACGGCGGCTGGTTCTGATGCCTATCGGCCCCTGCCCCTTGTTCCGGGCTTCCCCGAAAAACAAAGGCGACTCATTTGCGAGTCGCCTGTTTCATTTGCTCTTTGTTTTTCCGCAGCAGCAAACGATAGCCATTTTCCTACTGCTTGACGTAATATTTCGTCAGGAATTCCATGATTCCGATGGCTTCCTGCTCCGCAAGGGCATTTAACGCGGCTTCGGTCTTGATGAACTCGATGTCGGTGGCGTTGTCCATGTGGCAGCTCTCGACGATGACCGCGATCACGTTGTTCGCCGCGCCGTGGCGGCAGATCGCGTAGTAGTCCACGGGAACGCCGTTCTCATCCTTGGTGTCGTTGCTGTCGCGAAGCAGCGGACCGTTGTTTTTAATTCCCAGGGTCGCCAGCCTCGAGAGGATGCATTCGGCGAGCTTCTCCGAGTTGTCATGGATGTTCGGCTGCTTGGAGATACACACCGTGGCGCCGCTCTTCTTGTGATTGTCCGATGCGTTTAAGTGCAGGCTGACCATGATGTCGGCCTTCTTCTCGGCCGCGAACTCGACGCGTTTTCGGAGGTCCTCGGTCAGGTCCTTCGAAAGGCCCTCGTCCGTGGTGCGGGTCATATAGACCGTGACATGGTCGTAGTGGGTCTCCAGATAATTCTTGAGCAGGGTCGCGCGCTTAAGATTCAGGTCCTTCTCCTTGCGTCCGTCAAAAGAGGAACCGACCTGCGAGCCGCCGTGGCCGGGATCGATCACGATGACGTACTCCGGGATCGGCGTGGGCGTAGGTGTTGCCGTCGGGTCCTTCTTCTCTCCCGGCGTCACCTCCCCGATCAGCTCGAGATCCTTGTCGCTCGCCTGATAGAGCGAGTCGTCCGGATCGTCGTAGTTTCCGACTTTTTTGTAATAATCGATTTCATTGTCCTTCGGCTTTTTTCCGCAGGCGCACACGCAAAGAGCGGCGCACAGCAGAAGGAAAGCCAGCAGGCTCTGCTTCTTCATAAACTGTCCTTTCTCCCTCATAACATAAAGCAAACTTCTACCGTCTCGAACGGATGATGACGATCGTGCCCACGATCAGCGAAACCCCGAGAAGCGAAAGCACGATAGGCCCGAGCGGGCTCTTCGGCGCCTTGATGGGCGTAGGCTTCGGAGTCGGTGCCGGAGACGGGGTCGGGGTTGGAAGCGGCGTCGGGGTCGGCGTCGGGTCCGGAAGTCTGGTAAGTTTTACCTCCAGGCTGACCTCGTCGGAGGCCTCTGCCGGAATCGTCCACTCCATGATCTCCGAGGTCACATCACCCTCCACCGCGTCGAAGACATACTTCGGCGAGTTGATGATGAGCTGACACTCAATCGGAAAATCCTTTGCATACGTGCCGGTGAACACGCCTTCCTTGTAGAACGGGCTGTCCCCGGACACGGCCTGGCCGTTCACGTACAACGTTGCCGCCTCACCGTTGAAGGCCACCGTCAGAGTGCGGTATCCGCTGAACGTAAAATACTCTTCCAGCTGGTTGCGAATATTTTTCGCGCGGTGCTGCACGTAGTTATTCAAAAGCTCGATACCCTGACTCATGGTACCGGTCATCAGCTTCGTCTTCTGCATCGGCGCAAGCTCTGTGTACTCCTCCGCGAGCCATGCCACGACGGCCGACAGATTTTCCGGTGAAAAATCCGTGTTGAGCCGGTCCAGGAAGCGCGCTACGAAGCGGTTGCAGAAGCCCTGATTCTTGACCAGTGCGCGGAACAGAGCCGTGGCGCCGTCCTGATACGGATGGTATCTTCCGCCCTTCGACAGAAGGCCCTTGAAGATGTCGCGGGTGGCGCTGCTGCCGAACATGCCCCACGCATCCTCAGTGTCGTAGAGGATGTAGCGGAGCTTTCCGTCCTTGCCGAACTCCTCCGTGGGCGTGCCCAGATAGCGCCAAGCCTTGCTGTTGTCGCCCGGCCAGTCCTCGTTGGCGCTGAAGATCTGCATGATATAGTAATCGATGAGATTGTCGATATCAAAATACTCTTCGACCTTGGCGAATTTGTCATCCTTGGAGAGGTCATTTTTCGTGATGTACTGGTAAACCGTGTTCCACCATTTGACCTGCTCTTTTGCGATGGCATCGGTCTCGGCATCGACGGAGCAGCTCATGCGGCCGTAGGTGTCGTAGGAGTACTCGTAGATGGCCACGTCCGTCGAAGCGACGTCATAGTGCTCCTTTAAGTAGCGGTCGTCGATGCGCTCCTGCAGGTTGAAGAAACCGTACAGCGTGCCGTTTAAGTAAACGACCACGGGCCGTCCGGCCTGATGGGCAACCTCCGTGTCCTTCATCAGGTAGTGCGTGAGGATGTCGCGGAACATGGTGTTGTCCGGCGACGGACCCTCGCTGCCGCCGTTTCGGAGGATCAGGCGCTTGTAGCCGTCAATCGGCTCCTCGTTCTCGTCATACGCGCCGACGATGGCTCCGTCCTCGAAGAAGGGATACTCGAATTTGTTGGCGGAATCGTACTCTGAGCGCGCGTACAGCCGCATGGATTTGATGCGGTATCCGCGGCTGGCGGAGCCGTGCACACGCATGCCGGCGTTCATGTCGAGCACAATTTCCTTGTTCACGAAATACGTCACGTGGACCGGCCGTTCCCAGGCCTTTCCGCGCTTCGCATAGTTTTTGAAAATACCGGTGGATGCGTTGTAGAGGTTGTCCTCGTCCGTGACCAGCGACCATACCGGAACGGAGAAGAACTCCTCAAACTCCAGTCCCACGAAATACGTTGCCGTCACGACCTCGGAGGGTTTTCCATCGGGCATCATGGCCATGCAACGAAGCACATGCGCCTTGGGCTGTCCCAGCTCGTCCGTGCACAGCGGCGAAAAACGGACCGGCTCCTTGTACACCCGGGTCGACGCCGAGCCGGGCTTCGGAACGCTTCCGTCCACCGTGTAGTAGATCACTGCGCTTTTTTCGGCGGTGATCTCCACCTCTATGATCTGCTTGTAAAATCCCTGCTCATGACTCAATTGAGGCGCAGCCGCAGCGGCCTTCTCCCCCTCGTCCGAATCATCCTCTCCCGCTGCCCCCGCAACGGAAAATGCGACCATCAATGCCGCGAAAAATGCTGCTGCAATCCAGCGCTTGCAAAGTTTCCAGTTCATGTGTTTGCTCTTGACTCCTCCTCATCGGGAATGACGCATTGCAGGAAGCTCATGGCTTCTTCCGGATAACCGAACGGCTTCTTCGACGCCGAGGCCAGCTTGAATACAAAGTTTGTCATTTCAAACTGCCCGCGTCCCTGATTCTCGCCGGATCCGACACCGATGACCGAGGATCCCTCGCATCGGATATTGACCGAAGAACCGTATATACGAACGTTGGCGGCGCCGACACGGTTGCCGATGCCGACACACCGCTTCGCACGCATCTCCGACTGGAACTCGCAATCGCGCAGGCGGACCTGCGTCTTCGCGTGGGTGAGCGTTCCGATGCCGACCTGCGTGTCGCCCGAGGCGATGCATGCGATCTGCGCATTTTTCGCATCCACACGCGGTTCACCGTCGACAGAGCCGATGGCCACGCCGCGGTCGGAATTCACGCGCGCCAGGATTCGTGTATTTTGTATAGAGATCGGCGCGGTATTGCTCGAGGAACCGATACCGACGCACTGCTCTCCGGTCATGGTCAGATAAAGATTTTTGCACCGGTCGATCCGGATGCCGACATCGCGGAGATATCCTCCTCCGATGCCCACGCACTCGCGCCCGTCGCCGTGCACGGTCAGCTCACCGTCCATGTTGATCGTGATCCGCCCGACGGACTGGTTGCAGTCGCCGCCGATGGCGAAGCTCCGGTCGGAGCTCACGTTAATGAACAGTTTGCCGTTGCCCTCGATGGAGAGCGAGGAGCTCTCGGGAACGCGGATGCCCGCATCCTGCAGGGTGACATTGCCGTCGATCACCAGCGTGACGTCGCTGCGGTTGCCGATCTCGATGCAGGGCCGCCGCTGGTAGGATTCCAGTTGCAGGCTCCGCAGATGGATGCGGCTCACGGTATTGTCCGGAACGTGCACCACGATGTCCGCGGGATGCTTCTGGTCGCCGACCAGGATCACGTCCGGCTTCGGCACGACGAGCTCGGTATAGCCGCCCATCACAAGCGGAAGGATCGGAACCTCGGACTCGCTGCCGATGATGTATGTCTTCTTCTGTCTGGTATTGATGTTGCGGAGGTTCATCCGCACGATGTCATCGCAGAGTTCCTTGGGAATCTCGCTCTGGAACCCCGCCTGCGGACGGCCGGTATAGTAGCCCTGCACCAGGTCGACCCCGAGGCGCACCACCGTGTTGAGTTCCTCTCTGGTCTCCACGCCCTCGGCGAGGGCCAGGAATCCGTTCTCGTGGGCAAATTCCACCGTATTCGAAACAAAATACTGCTTCTTGTTGTCCTCGTCCACCCCTGCGATCAGCACGCGGTCGATCTTCACGTAGTCGGGCGCGTAGTTTAAGAGGTTCGAGATGTTCGAGTAACCCGCGCCGTAATCGTCGATGGCCAGCTGCATGCCGTGAGCGGCGCAGCGGGATTTGATGCGGGCGACCTGCTCCTGCGTCGCCTCCGTCTGCTCGGTGAACTCGATGACGATATTCGGAAGCACATCCTCGTACGTGGATGCCAGCTTCTCAAAATCCTTGTCGTTGATGAGCACGTTCGGGATACTGTTGATAAAGAGCTTCCGCCCCTTAAGCTCCGCGCTGTGCTCGCGATACAATGCCAGCGTGTTGAAGAACGTATGCCGCTCCACATCGTAGAGGCGGTCCAGCGCCTCCGCATGACGCAGGATGACCTCGGGCTTCATCACGATGCCCGACTCCGCACGCATCAACGCCTCGTAGGAGTAGATGTCGCCGGTCTTCGCGTTGACGATGGGTTGGAAATAGTACGTGAGCAGATTGTCATCCAGAACTCTCGTGACCTCGTTCCGCTCCTCCTCGTCGAAAAATTCGGTGCCGTTGCGGTCGCGGCGCTTATTTTCCTTATAGGTCTTCTTGTCGGCCAGCGCGCCCGCCGTGATGGAGGCGATGTCCTCCTCGCTCAGCACATCCTCGCAAACCTTTGCGTATACGATGTCCACGCTGTAGGATTTTTTGTTGAAGTTGTTGTATGTCTGCAGGCGGGCCTTGAGGTTCGTCAAAAGCCCCGTCGCATCGTTGTCCGTATCATAGAAGCCGGCGATCACGAACTCATCGTTTCCGAATCGTGCGCACAGATCGCGGTCGTTCATGGTGGTCTGCAGCATCTTCGTGAGAGTCATCAGCACCTCGTTGCCCTCGTCGCGGCCGTAGGTGTCGTTGATGGTGGAGAAACGCTCGATGTCCAGCGCGATCACACGGAGCTTCACCGCGCGGTTGCCCAGATGGCGGTACATTTCCGTCAGCGCACTGATGTAGCCCTTGTAGTTGAACAGACCGGTCATGGCGTCGCGGACCTGATTCTCCACGGTCATGTCGTCGTACATGTACCAGCGGCGCTGCGTCTCAAGGCAGTGCGCCAGCTTTCTCGTCCAGCCGCGCAGCCAGGGCGAGAATACCTGCGGGCTCTTGCCGTAGGTGATAACCTCGTAGCCGAGAACGCGGTCCATGAAGTGAATGGATGCGACGTAAAATACTCTCGGATACGGACTCTCGCGGTAGAGCGCCGGAATCATGAACTTGCGGTTGAACTGCCGCCCGTCACCGTAGGTGCAGGCGTCGCGCTCATGGCAGATCGCAAGCTCAACCTTCTCCGTCAGATGGCGCTGCTGCTCGCGGTCGTGCAGTGCATTTTCATTTAAGCACAGGTAAAAGGCTTCGTAATCGCCGAGGTAGCCCGCGAACTTGTCGACAACTGCGAGGCACGTGCGGAAATCGGCCACATTGGTGACCTCTTCGCTCATGAAATTATACTCGGAAGGGAATCGCTCGTTCTCGTCCCGCAGAGACTCCAGCCACAGATTGGCGTAGGCTCCGCTCGAGTGACGAATGCAACCGCAGGAACCGCCGGGAATCAGCCGGCAGCTTCCGCCGCGGTGCTGCAGAAGGAACTGACTCTTGCCCTCCATCAGGGCAAGAAGCATGCGCACCGCATTTTTCGACATCTCGGTCGGATCGCGGTACACGGAAAGAAACTCCGCTGCGGAAGATTCCCTGTCCGCGCCGTAGCCGGCGATCAGGATGTCCTCCGGAACGCGGATATTGCGGCTTTCAAGGGCGCACACAAGCGCCGCCGCACACTCATCGGAAACACAGATGACGGCGTCGGGAAGTCCCGCGGGATCCTCGCACAGGGTCTTCGCGATCTCCTCCGCCGAATGAATCCAGAAACCACCCGTGAAAAATTTCTCCGGGTCGGCCTCCAGGCCGCGCTTGTTCATCGCCTGCAGAAAATCCTCCTGCAGGGCACGGTCAAAGGGCACATCCGAGCCGCGCTCGCCGGTGACAAGCAGAATCTTCCTCGCCCCATGCCGCGTGGTCAGATGGTCGACCAAAAGCTCCATCCCGTTCTCGCGCCCGAAGGGCACGCTGGGAAAGCCGTACTCATTTTCATACTCCAGGCATACCACGGGCTTGTCAAACTCCCGCTCAATGCGCCGCATGACGTCCTTCTGGGCGTTCATGTAATATGTCGTCGGATATACGATCAGGCCGTCCAGCTCCTCGAGGTTCATAACCTCGTAGACCGAGCACTCCGCCTCTGAGTAGTCATCGTTCATGCCGGCCTTGCACAGCGTCGTAAACGTAACGACATCGATATCGTTGCTCAGCAGCTCCTTCTGTACCGCGTACAGGCACTGCCGAAAGAATTTGTGATGTGCGTCGGAGATCAGGACTCCGACGATTCTTCGCCTCTTACCCATTGCGCAACCTCCCGCCCGCGGCGCGCACACGCACGCGGACTTCGCGAATCTGCGAATTCTCTGAAATATCATATCTATGATATCATATCGAGGTGAAAAATGCAAAAGAATCAGTTACGGTCTCTTATAATACTGCTTGCCCAGCGGAGCCTCGCCCAGGAGCTCGGACATGGTCACGAACTCGTAGCCCTGCTGCGTTAATTTTTCGAGGATGATGCACAATGCATCGTACGAATTGTCGTAGATCTCATGCATCAGAATGATCTTGCCCGGCGCCACGGTCCGGAGGACGATGTCCACCGTCTTCTGGACGTTGGCCTGACGCTCCTCCTCGGTCTTGCGTCCCTTGTTCTTCCAGTCCTCGGAATCCACGGACCAGTTGATGACATAGAGCGGGCTCTCCTCAATCTGCTTTTTAGTGATGCGTCCGCCCGGCGCGCGGAGATACTTCGGTGCCACACCCGTCCACTCCAGGATTGCGTCATAGGTCTTGTCGACCTCCTCGTGGTACTCCGCATCGGAAATGCTGTCGTAGTACTTGTTGTGCGTCCACGCGTGGATACCGATCTCCATGCCGGCCTCCGCCGCTGCCTTCAGCTGCGGACCGGTGGTCTCGTTGATGCGGTTTCCGACCACGAACCAGGTCGCTTTCGCGTTGTACTCCTGAAGCTTCTCCACGATCAGCGGCGTCAGCTTGTAGTACGGGCCGTCGTCGAAGGTGAGCGCCACAAGCTTGCGCCCGTCATCCGGCGTGGGCGTCGGTTTCCCGGGTTCCGGTGTCGGTCCCTGCGTAGGCGTCGGTGTCGGCGTTGCCGTGGGTTCCGGTGTCGGCGTCGGGCTCGGACTCGGCGTCGGAGTCGGCGACGGTGACGGCGTCGGCGTAAGCGTCGGTGTCGGTGACGGTTCCGCCTTGCCGGAATTCGGATCCCGAATGATGCAGAACCACAGAATGGCCGCGATCGTGCCGATGATAACCACGGCACCCACGGTCAAAAGGATATGCTCCACCTTCCGGATATGTTTGATACGTTTTCTCTGCTCGGCAGTCAGGCGGGATCTGCCCCTCTGCTGCCCTCTGTTCTGCTGGCTGCCATGCTGGCTGCTGCGCTGACCGCTGCTGCGCGGTCCTCTGTTTGGTCCTGTATATCGATCTGCCATAAAAATACTCCCTGCGGAGCCACGCACAGGCTCCGGACTGCTTTTCCCGCTCGAAAAATGCTTGCATTTTCCCCGTAAATGCATTATACTGTCCCCAGACATGCAGATATAGTACATCGGTAGTATATCAGCTTCCCAAGCTGAGGAGGCGGGTTCGATTCCCGTTATCTGCTCTATCGTGCCTTCCCGTTTCCGGGAGGGCATTTTTCACACTTTTCCAAGCACTCGATTAGTATACTGCAATCAAAGAGTCTTTGCAATATTTTTTCAAGTATCCATTTACTTTTTTTGCAGAAATCGATATAATGATTGCGCCAAGAAACATACATCATTCGGAGGGCACCATGGGAGAATATTCCACATCCACCGGCTCCGCTGCCGGTGACAGCGGCGTTAAGCGGATTCCGATGAATTCCGTCTGGACGGCCGTTGAAAATTGCTTGTCGAAGAAGGATTACACCACGGCGAAGGCAGTACTTGCCGAGGCCGGGCGCGAGGCCGCCTCCTACGGCGATCTGTCCGGCGGTCTGCAGGTTCTCCACGAGCGCATCGCGCTGGCGCGCAAGCTCGGGGATTACGCCGAGTGCGACGTGCTTTGCAACAAGGCAAATGAGCTGATCACGCATCTCTCGATGCAGTCGACTCCCGCCGCAGCGTCCGTCTTCATCAACATCGCGGACACGCTGATCGCAGAGGATCGTTACCGCGACGCGCTGCACTATCTCACTCCCGCCCGCGACATCGCACGGGAGAACCGTGAGAACGGCTGCGAAGTTCTTCTGGCGAGCGCGACCAACAGCATGGGCGTCGCCCTCACAGCCATCGGTGAGTATGAGAAGGCAAAGGAATGCTACGAGGAGGCGCTGGCCATCCTCCTGACGCAGCCCGAACACGTGATTGACACCGCTGCCACCCACATCAATCTGGCGCATCTGATGAACGCCTGGGCCGGTGACGACGAGGAGGTCAACACGCACCTCATCACGGCTTTTAAGCTTCTCGACGGCAAGGACCTCGAGCATGACTACCGCTACGCGGACGCATGCCTTCGGTTCGCCGAGAGTTTTGATTTCTTCGGTTTCTTCCTCTACAAGAACCAGCTGCGAAAGCGCGCGGCTGCCGTATACGGCGAGAACGAATAAGACTTCACTGCGGCAGATCGGCTCTTCGGTCTGCCGCGCTTTTTTTCACACTTTCCAATTCACAGGAGAAAAACCATGAAGATTACGTTGGACCATCTGACCAAGCGGTTCCCCAACCGGAACAAAAAGATTCGCGAGGACGTCATCGCCGTCAACGATTTCACCTTTGAGATTCCCGACGGCAAGCTCATCGGCCTTCTGGGGCCCTCCGGCTGCGGCAAGAGCACGACCCTGAACCTGATCAGCGGTCTCGAGATGCCCTCCTCCGGACGCATCTACTTCGGTGACACGGACGTCACCGACGTGCCTGCGGAGCACCGCGGCGTCGGCCTGGTGTTCCAGAATTACGCGCTCTACCCTCACCTCACCGTCCTTGACAACATCATGTTCCCTCTGGGAAATCTCCGCGGCAGCGAGAAGCTCACGAAGGA
>CACZRV010000118.1 GCA_902783725.1 uncultured Lachnospiraceae bacterium
GAATGCGCAGGACCAGGTGAAGAAGATATCAGGCATGTTGTCGCCGGATACCGCGGTCTTAATCTTGGTCTTGTAAGCCTCGTTCTCGATTGCATCCCACTCAAGAGTGATATCAGGATACTTAGCAGCCATATCCTTGATAGCGTTCTCGTAGGACTTGCGGTTCGAGTCACTCTCAGTAGCGATACACCACATCTTCAGAGTGATCTTGCCATCCTTGTCGCCACCCTTACAAGCACAGAGAGAAAGTACTGTCACGATAGCCAGCAGTGTTGCAAGAAATTTTTTCATGACGTCCTCCTTAGAAAGAAAAAATAGTAATATCTCGGCATAGCCGAGTGTATCGAAAGCGTTACCGCTTTACGATCGATCATTGGGGAAGCGATCACTTCGCACCCATCTTTATCATCGGCCAGGGGTAGTTGATGATCAGCTTTCCTCCCTCGAGCCGGTATTTCAGGATGGTATCCTGGAACGGATCGTTGTAGATCAGGCGAATCGTTCCGTCATCCTGTACTCTGTAGTACCCCGGGAAGACACCGTCCTCCATAAAGGTACCCTTGTCGGTAAATTGATAGCTGCTCTCACCGCTGGTCCAGACGCCGATCAGCTGGGAACTGTCCTCTCCCATTGAGTAGTCGTACGTAACGTCGTCGTACACGTAGCGGGTCTCCCCGTCGTCGTAGTACTCATATTCCGTAACGTCACCCTTCTTATCGGTCAGCCGGATCACCTTGTCGGTGATTTCATAGCTCGTGTACTTTGCCTTGTTGAAAGAGGCCGATCCGTCCTCGTAAAAGCTGAGTGCCGGTGTCTCCGTGTCGTGGATGTAAGCCCATTGCTCCGTTGCTTTCTTGCCGCAACCCGTCAATGCCGCGCATCCGACGACAACCGCGCAAAGCAACGCGAGAACTCGTTTAAAACTCATGTTCGGTCGCCTTCCTTTTCTTTCGTTCCGTCGTGTCCCCCACCCGAAAAATGCAGCCGCGACAAGCGCGAACTTCGCCTATATCCACACGGAACTTACACCCTAAATTATAGCATTCTTTTCCGTCAAGTCAAGTAATTATTTCAAATAATACCAGCATTTTTTTGACATTTTGCACAAAAAAGTGCTATTTCAAAGCCCGTTTCGGAACCGTTTCATGAAAATCTCACAACCCTCGATATCCTGAGCCTCCGGCGCCTCCGTCGTCGCCTTCATGCCCGCAAAAATCTCATCGTCGAGGAACTGCTGAAGCGCCTTCCGGGAGCCTTCGCTCTTCGTCACCATGTATTGTGCCAGAACCGCAATACCCCATGCGCCGCCTTCGCCCGCGGTCTCCATCACGGACACCGGCGCACCCACCATCGCCGCCGCGATCTTCTGTCCCGCGAGAGGCGTCTTGAAGTAGCCGCCGTGGCCGAGCATTCGGTCCACCTTCACGCCCTCCTCCTTCAGCATCAGGTCAAGGCCCACCTTGAGTGCGCCCAGCGCCGAGCACAGGTGCATGCGCATGAAGTTCGCAAGCGTAAAATGACTCTCCGCCGTGCGGGTCACCGCAAGCCTGCTGTCGGCAACGCCCACCACCGGCTCTCCGGAGAGGAAGTTGTATGAGAGAAGTCCGCCGCAGTCCGGCTCGCCCTCCAGCGCGATGCCGTACATCTTGGTGAACAGCTCGCCCATGTCGAATGTTACGCCCATCTTCTCGCCGACCTCGGCAAACAGCTTCACCCAGGCGTTGATATCGGACGTACAGTTGTTACAGTGAACCATACCTACCAGAGCGCCGTCCGGCGTCGTCACGAGGTCGATCTCGGGATACACCTTCGAGAGCTCCTTCTCAAGGACAACCATCGCGAACACACTGGTTCCGGCGGAGATATTTCCGGTCCTCTTGCCCACGCTGTTGGTCGCCACCATACCGGTTCCCGCGTCACCCTCGGGCGGGCAGAACGGGATTCCCGCCTGCAGATTGCCGCTGGGATCGAGAAGCTTCGCGCCGCAGGCCGTCAGTCTGCCTGCGCACTCGCCGGCCGTGAGCACCTTCGGCAGGATGTTCGAAAGCTTCCAGGGCATTTTCTTCGCAAGAGGCAGCTCGTCGAACTTCGCAAGCATTGCCGCATCGTAATTGCCGGTCTTCGGGTCGATGGGGAACATTCCCGAGGCATCGCCGACGCCCAGAACCTTCTCGCCGGTCATCCAGCGGTGTACCCAGCCCGCCAGCGTCGTGAAGAACACGATGTCGCTCACATGCTCTTCTCCGTTCAGCATCGCCTGGTACAGGTGCGCAATGCTCCAGCGCTGCGGAATATTATAGTTGAAAACTTTCGTCAATTCCCCGGCAGCCTCACCGGTCATGGTGTTGCGCCAGGTGCGGAACGGAGCTAAAAGCCGTCCCGTCTTATTGAATGCCAGATATCCGTGCATCATCGCAGAGATACCGATGGCCGCAAAGCTTGTGATCTCGATGCCGTACTCGGCCTTTACATTTGCCCGCAGATCCGCATAGCACGCCTGCAGCCCGCCGCGGATATCCTGCTCCGTATATGTCCAGACACCGTTTTCGTAGCGGTTCTCCCAGCCGTGGCCGCCCTGCGCGATGACATTTCCCTTCGCATCCGACACAACCGCCTTGATTCTTGTCGATCCGAACTCGATTCCCAATACCGCCTTGCCCTCCGCAAGGATCTTTCTGCCGTCCATCCCGTAGCACCTTCCTTTTTTCCGTATTTCCCCGCGGCCGCCCCGCCGGGCCGTGAGCCGCGAAACTCTCCTCTTATCATCGCACATTTTCCGAAAAAAAGCAAGCGAAGAGACGCCTAAACATCTCTTCGCCGCGAAAAATCCTATGCGATCAATCCTGCGAAAAATACCGGTCGATACCGTCGGCGATCCCCTTCGCCAGCTTGTTCTGGTATTCGTCGGTCGCCATCAGCCGGTCTTCCTTCTCGTTGGTCATGAAGCCCATCTCCACGATCGTCACCGGCACGCGGCACCAGTTGATCCCGCTCATGGTGTCCGTCTCCGAGACGCGCCGCTTCTTGCAGCCGCACTCCTCGCACAGCGCATCCAGCACTGCCTGCGACAGCTTCCGGCTCTGCGGGTAAAGGTCCGCGTTGTACGGATTGTCCTTTGTCTGGCACAGCGTCTCCGCGCCGTTCACGGAACTGTCGTCGTTCGCGTTGGCGTGGATGCGGATGAACACGTCCGCGCCGGCGTTGTTGGCGATCGCCGCCCTCTCGCTGTTGCTGATATCCACATCGTGGGTATCGCGGACCATGATGACGCGATAGCCTCTCTCCAGGAGGATTGCCTGCAGCTTCTTCGCAACGATCAGGTTCAGTTCATACTCCGGAAGCCCCGTAAAATGCCCCGTCGTTCCGGATGTCACCTTCGCCTTCAGGGTTGTGGAATTCGGTCCGTCCGGCTCCTTGTCGTTGTTCCCTTTCCGCTGGTGCCCCGCATCGATCACCACCAGGCGCCCTGCGGGCGTGCCTCCCGGCGTCGGCGTCGCGGTGGGTTCGGTTGTAGGCGTCGCAGTCGGTGCGCTCGTAGGCGTCGCCGTCGGTGCGCCCGTCGGATCCGCGGTCGGTTCGGTTGTAGGTGTCGCGGTCAGGTCTGCGGCCGGCGTCACCGTGCGGACGACGTGCTCCCACTCAGTCAGGTCGGTGTCGGACGGCTTTTGCGAGCAGCCCGCCGCTGCAAAAAGGATGAGCAGCACCGCGGCTGCCCGTAACAAAAGCAGCGCCCGCCGCCGAAGCGGTCGGGCCTGCATTTTTCGAAGATTCATTTTGATTCACACTCTCCGTCACAGACTGGTGCGTGCTCACTGCTCCTTGGCCGCAAGCTGCGTCTCATGCATCTTGAAGAAGTCCACGCGGGGCTCCAGGAATTTGAAGGCATGGTTTGCGGGATCCGGCATGAGGTCCGTCAAGGTGGAGAAGATGTAATCCCAGTTGTAGATCCTCTCGTCCACGTTTAAGTACTCGCGGATCTTCTCGCAGCCGGTGGGCGCGATGGGATGGATCAGCGCGGTGGCAACCCGGATTCCGTAGAAGGAGTCCGCAAGAACCTGCGCCTTAAGCTCCGTGTCACCGTTTGCATCGGCGGTGCGAAGGTTGTTCACCAGGTACTTGTTCATGTTGCGGATCAGCGTGTCCAGCACGTAGGTAATCTTGTGGAACTGATGGTCGTACATGTTCTGCTCGTAGGTGAGGATGGCCTCCTTCGCCTCCGCGCGGATCGATTCGGAAATCTCGCGGAGCGGAAGTTTCCCGTCAAAATCCTTCTGAATCGTGTAGAAGCACGTACGGATGATCTTGTTGAACACGTTTGTGAGCAGATTGCCGTCCTTGAGCACGGGGTCCGCGCCCTGGCGCTCCTCCTCCGGCAAATACACCTGCGGATCGAAAGAAACGCTTTTGTTGGCAAGGCCGAGGCTTAGGAAATGCATGCGCATCTGCTCGGCGGTATAGTAGTCCAGCAGGTCCTTCGCCATGGGCGGTTTGATGGAGCCAGAGCTGGACGCCTTTTTGTTCATGAACAGAATGTGGTTGTTGGGAACCAGGAAGGTCTTCTTCAAGCCCAGGGTCTCCCACATGGCCTGCTGCGCGATCCCGTAGAAGGAGATGTTGTCCTGGCCGATGAACTGATACACGGTGGCATCGTCGGCGTTCCAGTACTTCTTCCACTCGTCGGGGTCTGCGCCCTTGCTCTCGAGATACGCTCTCGAGAAGGAGATCGGCGCCCACAGCGACTCCGGCCATACCCAGAAGGTCAGGTCCTTAAGGCCTTCCTTCTCGGGGAACGGAACGCCCCACTCGATGTTGCCGGAGAGGCGGAACGGCACCAAGGTCTTGCCGGTCCGGTAGTTGATCTCCATGCCGTCCAGAACCTTGCGCGCCGCGTCGCGGTCGTCGAGGTTGCGGAAGACAAATGTGTAGGAATTCTTGTTGTCCTCAAGCATGTCATGGGCAGGGAATTTCGCGCGAAGCGCGTCGAGATCCTCGACAAATTTCTTTTGCACATAGATATACGGAGGCTTTAAGAACTCCTCGATGGTGGTCAGCATGAATTTTCTGGCGTTGGAGTTGGCGCGGAGGTCATCCACGTACGCCTGCATCATCGGGATGCAGTCCTCCAGCTTGTAATACCAGTTGGTCACGTCCACCAGCTCGGGCGTGAGGCCCGACAGCGTACTGTGCGGGTCGATGAGCTCGGTGGGCATGTACTGGTGTCCGAGGTCACACTCGTCGGCGTAGGCCTTCTCGGACTGGCAGCCCTGAATGGGGCAGCGCCCGATGACCTGACGACCGTTTAAGAGGCACTTGAATTTGGGGTCGTAAAATTGCGGGGAGCTGAGCTTTTCGAGCGTCCCTTTCTCATAGAGGCCCTCAAACACTTCCTTCGACACTTCCCTGTGGATCTCGCCGGCTCTTCCGAGGGCGGACGCCGCGAAGAGGTTTAAGCTGATCTCATAGCGGTCGAGTGTCTCCTTCTGCGCCTCGTGGTTTTTGCGCACGTAATCCTCGATGGTTCCGTCGAAGGTACCGGCCTCCCTGGCCTTGCGGTAGCCCTCCAGGATTGGGGATCCGTAGCAGTCGGTTCCCGAGACGAAGATCACATTTTCCGCGCCGATGCGGTCGCGGAGAAATCTGGCAAACGTGTCCGCATGCACGAACACGCCGCCAATATGTCCGAAATGAAGCTCCTTGTTTCCGTAAGGCATGCCCGCGGTCACAACCGCGCGCTTCGGAAACACCGGACGCTTTCTTGGTTCTTTTTGATATTCCATAGTTCCGTCCCCGTCGGCAAATGCCGGCGTTTTATCTCTTTACTACCGTGATGGTCACGTCCTCACCGTTGATGTTCCAATCCTTCGTGTAGCCCTCGACCGCCTCGAAGCGAAGCTCGTCGGCGAGAACGACACGGCAGAGGAATTCCTCATTTTTCGCGCATACGGCGGCAAGCTTGTCGTTGCCGATCAGCGCTACAGTGATGTGGTCCATAACCTCGAAACCGGCTTCCTTACGCATCGTCTGTACCTTGCTGATCACCTCACGGACGTAGCCCTCCTCGATGAGCTCAGGGGTCAGGCGGGTGTCGATCACCACGGTGATCCCGCCGTCGCTGTCGGACACATAGCCCTCGGTCTGCTGCGACTCGATCAGCAGGTCCTCCTTCGCGATGCTCTCGCTCACACCGTCAACTACCAGCGTGAGTGCACCGGTGGCATCCAGTTCCTTCATCGCGGCGCGGCCGTCGATGTTTGCCAAAAGCTCGCGGACCGTGTTGATCTGCTTGCCGAAGCGCTTGCCGAGCGTCTTGAGCTGCGGCTTGAAGGAGTAGGACGTCAGCTCGCTCACATCGTCCGTGAAGGACAGCGCCTTGACGTTGAGCTCGTCCTCGATGATCTCCTGATAGAACTCATTGAGAGCTCCGCGCTCGCTGCAGACGAACATGTTGGCAACCGGCTGACGCTGCTTGATGTTGGAAGCGTTGCGGCACGCACGGCCGAGCACAACAACCTTGAGAACCTCGTCCATGTCGGCCTCGAGCTTCGTGTCGATCCAGGCCTCCGTAACCGTCGGAAAATCGCACAGATGAACGCTCTCCGGCGCATTCTTATCGATGCTGCAGACAAGGTTTCTGTAGATCGCCTCGCTCATGAACGGGATCATCGGAGCTGCGGTCTTGGCGATGGTCACAAGCGCAGTGTACAGCGTCATGTAGGCGTTGATCTTGTCCTGCTCCATGCCCTTCGCCCAGAAGCGCTCACGGCCGCGGCGCACGTACCAGTTGCTCATCTCGTCAACGAACGAGTCAAGCGCGCGTGCAGCCTCGGGGATGCGGTAGTTCCAGAGGTTGTCGTCAACATCCTTCACAGTGGACATCAACCGCGACAGAAGCCAGCGGTCCATGACCGGAAGCTTGTCGTAATCAAGCGTGTATTTCGTGGCATCGAAGTTGTCGATGTTCGCGTACAATACGAAAAATGCATAGGTGTTCCACAGCGTTCCCATGAACTTGCGCTGGCCCTCGATGACGGCCTTGTCATGGAAACGGTTCGGCAGCCACGGCGCGCTGTTGATGTAGAAATACCAGCGGATAGCGTCCGCGCCGAAGTTGGCGAGCGCATCAAACGGGTCAACGGCATTGCCCTTGCTCTTGCTCATCTTCTGACCGTTCTCATCCTGCACATGGCCGAGGACGATGACATTTTCGTACGGCGCCTTGTTAAACAGAAGGGTTGACTCCGCCATCAGGGAGTGGAACCAGCCGCGCGTCTGGTCGACCTCCTCGGAGATGAACTGTGCGGGGAACTGCTGCTCAAACAGATCCTTGTTTTCAAAAGGATAGTGATGCTGTGCAAAAGGCATCGCGCCGGAGTCAAACCAGCAGTCGATAACCTCGGGAACACGGTGCATCGTCTTGCCGCACTTCGGGCACGGGAAAGTCACGGCGTCGATGTACGGACGGTGGAGCTCCACCTTCGCGTCATCCGGTTTGCCGGACAGTTTTGCGAGGTCGGCGCGGCTGCCGACACACTCGCGGTTGCCGCATTCGCACTCCCAGATGTTGAGAGGCGTGCCCCAGTAACGGTTGCGGCTGATTGCCCAGTCCTGAATGTTCTCAAGCCAGTTGCCGAAGCGGCCCTTGCCGATGGACTCGGGAATCCAGTTGACCGTATTGTTGTTGCGAATCAAATCGTCGCGCACGGCGGTCTCGCGGATGTACCAGGACTCGCGTGCGTAATAAATCAAAGGAGTGTCACAGCGCCAGCAGTGCGGATACTCATGCTCAAACTTCGGCGCGGACGCTATCCGCTGGTATTTCTACATCAACAGCGCGCCGTGGCTGC
Organism: uncultured Lachnospiraceae bacterium; assembly: GCA_902783725.1. Taxonomy (GTDB): domain Bacteria; phylum Bacillota; class Clostridia; order Lachnospirales; family Lachnospiraceae; genus ISDg. The sequence goes on from CACZRV010000118.1 coordinate 7,845, forward strand.
CGAACCGTTTCCATGACAA
>CACZRV010000119.1 GCA_902783725.1 uncultured Lachnospiraceae bacterium
GGCAATCGCCGCGTCGATGACCTCTGCGGGATTGTGGGGCGGGATGTTGGTTGCCATACCGACCGCGATACCGGTGGTACCGTTGATCAGAAGGTTCGGGAGCATGGCCGGAAGAACCGTCGGCTCCTTCTCACTCTCGTCAAAGTTCGGGATGAATTCCACGAGACCCTTGTCGAGATGTTCGAGCATCGTCATTGCGCCCTCGGAGAGGCGCGCCTCGGTGTATCGCATGGCGGCGGCGCCGTCACCGTCGATGGAACCGAAGTTTCCGTGACCGTCCACGAGAGGGATGGCGAGAGAGTAGTCCTCCGTCATGTGCACGAGGGCGTCGTAGATGGACGAATCGCCGTGAGGGTGGTATTTACCCATGGTATCACCGACGATACGTGCGCTTTTACGGTGAGGCTTCTTCGGGTCGAGACCGAGCTCGTTCATCGCGTAGAGGATGCGGCGCTGCACGGGCTTCAAGCCGTCGCGCACGTCCGGAAGGGCCCGGGCGATGATAACGCTCACCGCATAGTCGCGGAAGGACGTTCGCATCTCCTCGGCGAAATCAATCTGTATGGTATCGTTTCGTTCGTTGTCCATGATACACTCCGAAAGGTTTTATCGTAAAATCCTATGCCTGCAGGTCGAGGGTGGCGTACTGCGCCTCGGTCATGATGAACTCGCGGCGGGGCGGAACGGCACTGCCCATCAAAAGGGTCGTGACTTCGTCGGCCTCCACCGAGTCGCCGATGGAGATCTGCGCAAGCACGCGGCGCTCGGGATCGAGCGTCGTCTCCCAGAGCTGGTTGGCGTCCATCTCACCGAGACCCTTGTAACGCTGCACGTTTATGATCTTTCCGCCGTGTTCCAGCTCCTTGCGGAGTTTCTCAAGCTCGAAGTCGTTCATGAGGTACGCGCTGTGGCGCGCCTTCTTTTTGCCCGTGGTCTCGTATTCCACCTTGTACAACGGCGGAAGTCCGCGGTACACCTTGCCCTCCATGATGAGCTCCGGCATGAAGCGGTAGAAGAACGTGAGAAGCAGGGTGCTGATATGACCGCCGTCCACATCGGCATCGGTCAGGATGATGATCTTGTCGTAGCGGAGCTTCGTGATGTCAAATTCATCCCCGATACCGCAGCCGAACGCGGCGATCATGGATTTGATCTCGTTGTTTTGCAAAATCTTCTCGAGAGTTGCTTTCTCGACATTGATGATCTTTCCGCGAAGCGGAAGGACCGCCTGGGTCTTGCGGTTTCGCGCCGTCTTTACGGTACCGCCGGCGGAGTCACCCTCGACGATGTAAACCTCGCACTCCGAGGGCTTTTTGCTGGAGCAGGCCGCGAGCTTACTCTTGGTATCCACGTCATTTAACTGCTTCAAAACCGCGGTGCGGGCTTTGTCGCTCGCCGCTCTTGCGCGGCTGGAGCGAGCAGCGTTGTCGAGGATCGAGCGGAGTACTTCGACATTTTTGTCGAACCATCTCGTGACCTCAGCCGCGCAGACCTCATCGACGGCCACCTTGGCGTCGGTGTTGCCCAGCTTGGTCTTCGTCTGACCCTCGAACTGCGGGTCGGGATGTTTGATGGAGACGATGGCAACAAGGCCGTTGCGGATGTCCTTGCCGTCGAAGTTGTCGTCCTTGCCCTTTAAGTAGCCGAGCTCTCTCGCGTAGGAATTGAGAACGCGCGTAAGAGCGGTCTTAAAACCGGTCACGAGAGTACCGCCGTCCACCACGTTGATGCGGTTGCAGTACGCATTGATCTGCTCGGTGTAATCGTTGATGTATTGGAATGCGATCTCCACCTCGATGTCACCCTTCTCGCCGCTTAAGTACACCGGCTCGGGGTGCAGGGGAGTCGCATCGCGGTTGATGTAGGAGATGAAACTCTTGATACCGTCCTCTTCGTAGTACGTGCGTGTCTCACCGCTCTTTTCGTCGGTGAAGGTGATCGTCAGGCCGCGGTTTAAGTAGGCGATTTCCTTCAGACGCTTGCAGATGGTCTCCGCCTTGAACTCCACGGTCTCGAAGATGGCGGGATCGGGATAGAAGGTAACTTTCGTGCCGGTGTCGCTCTTTTTGCACGTGCCGATGACGGGGAGAAGACCTCCCTCGAGCTTCGTCACGGGATGACCGCCGTCCTTGTATTCGTCGCGGTAGATATTGCCGCCCCGCTTGATCTCAACGATCATGTGGGAGGAAAGCGCGTTCACAACCGAGGCGCCCACACCGTGCAGACCGCCGGAAACTTTGTAGACGGAGTTGCCGAATTTGCCGCCTGCGTGCAGGATCGTGTAGACAACCCGCGCCGTCGGGATCTTCTTCGTCGGGTGGATGTCCACCGGGACGCCGCGTCCGTGGTCGGTGATGGTGATGCCCCCGTCCTTGCGAAGGGTGATGTTGATCTCGCTGCAATAGCCCGCCAAATGCTCGTCAATGCCGTTGTCGAGAATCTCCCATACGAGATGGTGAAGGCCCTTCGTGCCCGTGGAACCGATGTACATACCCGGTCTCTTGCGGACGGCCTCAAGTCCCTCCAAAACGACAATCTGACTGCCATTGTACTCTGCCATGTGGATACCTTCCTTACGGTTAGTGTGCGGCACATAGTACCGTTATCTTGTGCCTACGACCCTACTATAATACCACATTTTGATATCGGACGCAATGTTTCTTTTCGCCCGGAGCGGCAAATTTCCGTATACGTGTGGACGGGGATACGTGTACAAGATGGCCGGCTGCTATTGACTTTTCCGGCGGTTTTTGGGATATTGGATTTATCAAAGAGAATATTGAAGAGCATTCCCTTGCAAAAGCGCGGGAATCCTTCGGAAATCAGAAAAAAAGAAACGGAGGAGTACAGTTATGAGCAGTGGTTTTGA
>CACZRV010000120.1 GCA_902783725.1 uncultured Lachnospiraceae bacterium
CGATTATGAGCAGGACGACCACGACGATGTGCTGAAGGTCATGTCATGGGCGGAACTAAAGAAAATTATGGAGGACAGCTTTGCAATGAGCGAATTACAATATAAGACACTGCGGGAGATCCCGGAGCGCAAGGACGCTGCGGCGCAGTGGTTTCACGAAAAATGGGGCGTGCCTGAGGAGGCATATCTCGAGTGCATGGATGCGTATTTAAGCGGGGAGACCGAGTACGGCTGGTATGTCTGCCTGGACGGAGAGAAATTCGTCGCAGGCGTCGGCGTGATCGAGAACGATTTCCACGACCGCAAGGACCTGGCGCCCAACGTGTGCGCGGTTTATACGGACGAGGCCTATCGCAGACAGGGCATCTCGGGGAAACTCCTCACCATGGCGGTGGAGGACCTGCGGGCACACGGCATTTCGCCGGTGTATCTGCTGACGGACCACACGGGCTTCTACGAGCGCTACGGCTGGGAATTCCTGTGCATGGCGCAGGGCGATGGTGAGCCGGAGATGTCAAGAATTTATATTCACAGATAGAAAGGTGCGGGCTATGATTTACCATTTGGAAGACACTTCGAAGGTGTGCGACATCTTCGCCGGCTGGGAGGACACCTGCGTGTGGTCCGCTCAGCAGAAGGTGATGGGCGCGATCCTCGTGACCGACACGGAGGCGCCGAGATCGGCAATCGCGTACGTTGGATGCTTTGCATTTTGCGCGGGCGAGCCTGACCGGGAGCTTTTGCTCGGGAAACCGGACGGTTTCTTTGTCATGGTTCCGGAAAATGAAGCCTGGTGCACTCTCACGGAGGAGTGCTTCCCGGACTGCAAGCGCGTCACCAGATATGCCATCCGGAAGGACACAAAGTTTGACCGTGCCCGTCTGGAACAGTATCGCAAAATGCTGCCCGACGGCTATGAGCTCCGGCGAATCGACGGCGAACTCTATGATCTGTGCCTCACGGATCCGGAGACGGCGAGCTTCGTCGCCTGCTTCGAGAGCAAGGAGCAGTTTCTCGAACTCGGTCGCGGGTTTGTGATCCTTCGGGACGGTCGCATCGTCTCCGGGGCGTCATCCTACTCGAGGTACCTTGAAGGGATCGAAATCGAGGTGGACACCATGAAGGAGGAGCGGCAGAAGGGGCTGGCGAGGGTTTGCTGCGCAGCGCTTATTCTGCAGTGCCTCTCGGAGGGGCTGTACCCCAGCTGGGATGCGCACAATCCGATCTCGGTGCATTTGGCGGAGACGCTCGGGTATGAGTTCAGTCATGAGTATCCGGCGTATGAGGTCGGCAGGGAGCATAGGACACATTAACAGGCGAACAGAGTTGCATGTTCTACAATGGTAGAACTATAGTGAAAAAAGGAATTGAGAATCGGGGTGAGAAAAATGAGGATCGGACTTGCATCCTATCGATGTGAGAACAAAAATACAGAATTCAATATCAATCAGATCGAGCGGGCGATGCGCGAGGCGCAGGGGAAGGTTGAGCTTTTATGCTTCGGCGAGGCCTTCCTGCAGGGCTTTGATTCGCTTTGCTGGGACTTTGAGATTGATAAGAATATCGCGGTTTCGAAGGAATCGGAGACGATGGAACGTCTTCGGAAAATGACCGTACAGTACGGCATGGCCATTCTTCTCGGCTATATCGAGCGGGACGGGGAACGGTTGTATTCCTCCTGCGCAGTGATCGCGGACGGAACGATCGTACATAACTACCGTCGGATTTCCCGGGGCTGGAAGGAGTTTACTCGGACCGATGAACATTACTGTGAGGGAACGGTGACGGGAGAATTTCGGCTGCAGGGACAGGACTTTATGGTTGCGCTCTGCGGCGATCTGTGGGATTTTCCGGAGCGGTTTCGGACCGGGCATACGCTGCTTTGGCCGGTATATGTGAATTATTCGAAGGAAGAATGGGAAGGCGGGGCGATTGAGGAATACGCAGCGCAGGCAGTGCTGGCTGCCGGAGAGACTTTGATGGTCAATCCGCTCGATAACGACCCGGTGAACCACGGCGGATCCTTTTGCTTTCGAAACGGAACAGTTGCGGCGAGGCTTCCCTTCGATACCGAGGGAGTGCTGATTGTCACGACGGAGTGATCGGACAGCGTATGAAACTGATGAAGTTGCAGTCTGAACAACAGGAAGGAGATACGGAAAATGCAGGTGCGCAAGTACACAAAGAATGATCTTCCGGACATGATCCGAATCTGGAACGAGGTTGTTGAGGAGGGAGTTGCTTTCCCGCAGGAGGAGACGCTTGACGGGGAGAGCGGCGAAGCATTTTTCGCATCCCAGAGCTACACCGGCGTTGCAGAGGAGGACGGTAAAGTCTATGGATTGTATATCCTTCACCCGAACAACGTCGGCCGTTGCGGGCACATCTGCAACGCAAGCTATGCGGTGTCGTCGGAGGCGCGCGGGCGCCACATCGGCGAGATGCTGGTGAAGGATTGTCTGCGGACGGGCCGCGAACTCGGCTTTCGTGTGCTGCAATTCAATGCAGTTGTGGAGAGCAATGTGCACGCAAGGCACCTGTACGAAAGGCTCGGCTTCGTGCAGCTCGGGACGATCCCGGGCGGCTTCCGCATGAAGGACGGCCACTACGAGAACATCTGCCCGTACTATCATGAACTGTAGGAGCGGCGTTTTTTAGCCCTGAAAAGGGCATTTTCGGAGGGACTATGCTTCGGATTGAGAAACTTGGCGAGAGCAATGTTGAACAATATCTTCGTTACCTGCACGAGGCGATGGCGCTGGAGCCGCAGAAGATGACGGCGGAGGCGGTGGACGAGGA
>CACZRV010000121.1 GCA_902783725.1 uncultured Lachnospiraceae bacterium
AATGCGGATCAGCAAAGGATAGACAGCAACGTCGGGAGCAGTTATGGAAAACTATTTGGAAAACTTAAAAATCGGGCGCGAGGTTCGGGAGAGCCTCGCCGCCGCATGCGGGCTTCTGCGCATAGACGACGGGACTGCGGTCTCTTCGGAGGTGCGGGAGGCTCTTCTTTTATTCGGACGGCAGTATCTTGCCTCGGAGGAGCCGAAGGTGCGGAAAAATGCCGCAAAGCTTCTCACGCTTCTCAAGGACGGAAGCGCGGAGACCGCGGCACTTTTGACGGAAGGTTACAATGCGGAGACCACGCGATTTGTGCGAAGCTCCTACCTGGAGGCCTTGGCCAATTGCGACATTGCTCCGTACCGCGAGTTCTTTTCGGAGACCCTGTCCGGGCTTTTGCAGACGGAAGTCAATGAGGAGAACAGAAAACACGTAAACGAGGAGATCGCAGCCCTTCGGAAGCTTCTCGGGGATACCGCAGGAAAGCACCGATTTACCGGGTATGCTGCGGACAATACCATTCTGTTCGTGGTCAACCCCTGCTATTGCGAGATGTGCTCCCAGGCCGTCGGCGCCGCGAGGAAGAAGATCGTAAACGGCGGTGTTGTCGTGCGTACGACGAGGCTTTCGGAGATTCTGCAAAACCGGATCTGGCGCGAGGCGGTATTTCGCGTTCCCCAGGCACTTACCGTGCCGGCAGATCCTTACGAGGCAGCGAAAATACTCGCGGGCGAGACCGTTAGAGCGTATCTTGCGGAACGCCTTGAAGGGGACGGCGCCGTGGCATACCGCGTGGATCTTCGGTGTCGCGATGCGGCGGCGAAGGATCGATTCTTAAAGCGCATCTGCCCGGAGACCGACCGGCTCTCCGGCGGCAAGCTTGTGAATGTTCCGGGAGACTACGAAGTGACGTTCCGAATCTCGGAGTCCGGGGATGACACGTACCGGCTGGGAATTGTATTTGCCGGCGTTAACGACAATCGGTTTTCGTACCGAAAAGAGACTGTCGCGAGCAGCATTCATCCTACGGACGCTGCAGCCGTATTGGCGGCGGCAAAGCCGTATCTCGTGACGGACGCGCAGGTTCTGGACCCGTTTTGCGGCGCCGGAACCATGATCGCCGAGCGCATGAAGGCCGGGCAGATCCGCTCCGCCTTCGGCGTGGACACCTACGGGCCGGCCATCGAGAAGGCCAGAGGAAACGTGCGGTCGGACCGCGTGTGGTTTGTGCACCGGGATTTCTTTGATTACCGGCAGGACCATCGCTTCGATGAGATTATCACGAACATGCCCTTCGGCGATACCGATCCGGAGCAGACGAAGCTTTTGTACCGGAGATTCTTCCGTCGCCTGCCGGAGCATCTTCGTGAGAGCGGCACGCTGGTGATGGTTTCCCACGACCCGAAGATCGCGGAATCCACAATCCCTGCTGAGATGACCGTTGCCTTGAAGATTCCCATGCGGGAACGCGGGGAGATGGCTGCTTACATCATCCGGTTCCGGGAGCGCGCATAGAGATTCGCGCCCGGAATTGATTTCATTTGAGGAAAATACTACCGGCGGCCGCGAAAGCCGCGGAAAGGATTACATATGCTCGGTTCTCATGTCGGTTTGGGTGGAAAAGAACAATTCTTAGGCTCCGTAAAGGAAGCACTTTCCTACAATGCGGAGACCTTTATGGTTTACACCGGTGCGCCGCAAAATACGCGCCGCAAGGATCTTTCGGAGATGCGCATACCGGAGGCAAATGCGCTGATGGCGGAAAAGGGCATCACGAAGTTTGTGGTTCACGCACCCTATATTGTCAACCTCGGGAATACCGTAAAGCCCGACGCCTTTGATTTTGCCGTGGAGTTTCTGCGGGAGGAACTGCGAAGAACCGCGGAGATGGGAAGCGACACCATGGTTCTTCACCCGGGAGCCCACGTAGGCGAGGGGGAGGACGCCGGCATTCAGTCCATCATCAAGGGAATCAACTTAATCCTCAATGCCGACACAAAGGCGCATATCGCTCTGGAGACCATGGCCGGCAAGGGAAGCGAGTTGGGAACGACGTTTGAACAGCTGGCGCGCATCTACGACGGCGTTTTGCATAACAATAAACTGAGACTTTGTATTGATACCTGCCACTTAA
>CACZRV010000122.1 GCA_902783725.1 uncultured Lachnospiraceae bacterium
ACCGCGTACGGCGAGTAGGCCGGCACGCGCACGATGTGAATCTTTTTGTAGGCGTATTTGACGTCAACGTTGTTGTAGCCGGCGCAGCGAAGCGCGACGAGCTTTACGTTCATCTCCACAAGCGCGTCGATGACGGCGGGATTGATGTCGTCGTTGACGAACACGCACACCGCGTCGTGGCCCTCCGCGAGGCGGACGGTTGCTTCGGTGAGTCTCGTCTCAAAATAGCTGATCTCGAACTCGCGGTCCTCGCTCGCCTTCACGAACGAATTCCGGTCGTAGTCCTTTGCGTCGAAAAATGCAATCCGGATCTTCTCCACAGTCCACCTCCGTTTTCCGCTTTTAGCTGATGATTCCGATGTCCTTCCACAGTTTGACGGCCCGCTTGTTCCAGACCAGTAAGAATACGATGATGGCTCCGATGCTGTTGAGGATGACGTCGTCGATGTCCATACAGCCTCGGGAAGTCACGCGCTGCAGCACCTCCGTCAGGATCAGTCCCGCAAACAGGCAGAGCAAAAACCACGGCAGCTTGCGAAGCTCCCGCGCATAGAACGGCGCGATCGCGCCGACCGGTGCAAACAAAACCAGATTTCCGAGCAGGTTTTCGATGATGATCATTCCCCCCAGCTCCCCGGTTTTGAGCGCCCCGAGATACTCTCCGATCGTCCTAAACGGCACCAGGTTGTACGCCCAGGTCGCGCCCAGCGTGCGGCGGTAATACATGTCGAATGTTCCGAACAAAATCGCCAGCAGCGCGATTGCGTAGATGGTCGTCACGCCGGTCATCATCCCGTAAAACTGCTTCTCCCGAAGATTTTTAGGCGTCGTGCTGATCCACAGCACCATGCCCACCATGGCTGCGATGAACATGAGGATCAGGTTCCGCACCAGGTTCGGGATGTCAAAGTGCGATTTCGGGTCCAGAAAGATGCTCGCCGCCCCGACCAGAATCAGCAGGACAAATGCAAAGCAAAGCATTGCGATCGCCCGGCAGATAATCCTTCTTTTTGTCATTTTCGTGTCCCCCACGAATTCTTTTTCGATACGGATATTGTACCCGCAAAGCATCCCCGCTGTCAATTATCAGTTGCCTTGCATCTGTCTCTTAATTGTCGAAGGTGTACTCCTTAATCTCACAGTTGCGGATTCCGAACGCCGCATACTCCTCGTTCGTCATCTCGTAGAAATACGAGTTGACGACCCGCGCGATACCGTTGTGCGCCACCAAAAGAAACGTGTGGTCCGGGTGCGCTGCCAGCTCGTCGAGGAGGTTATATACGCGCTGCGCCAGATGCAGCATCGACTCACCGCCCTCATAGCGGCACGCAAACTGCTTCTTGGACTCGCGGAACTCCGCACCGTCCCGCGGCGTGGATTCGTATTTGCCGAAGTTCTGCTCAAAAAGCCGCGGCTCCTCCCGGGTCGGAATTCCGGTCGCCGCGGAGATGATAAGCGCCGTGTCCTTCGCTCTTGAAAGCGGCGAATACAGGATGATATCCGCTTTGATCCCCTGCTCTGCGACCTTCGCTGCCGTCTCCGCTGCCTGCGCTCTTCCGCGCTCCGTCAGGGGGCTGTCCGTCGCCCCGCAAATCTTGTTCTCGGCGTTCCACACGGTCTCTCCGTGCCGCACAAAATATACTTTAGACATGTTTCCGGATGCCTTTCTCATTATTCGATCATCAGTGCAACGTCGCGCAGCTTACCGCGCAAATGCTCCGTCTTCCAACCTCCGCAAATATGCGGCAACGCCGTCCTCATCGTTCGAGTCCGTGATGTCGTCCGCGCGCGCTTTCACCTGCGGCAGCGCATTTGCCACCGCGATGCCGAGACCGCACTGCACGATGGGCTCGATGTCGTCGTGATCGTCGCCGAAATAGATTGCCTGCTCCGCGGGAATTCCCGCTGCCGCAAGCATCTGTTTGATGCCGCCCCACTTCGTGGCGGTGCGGCTCATAAACTGCACAAGTTTCTTGTCCGCAACCGTGTAATATACATCCGCGGGCACCTCGCCGACAGCGAGCGCCAGCTCCTCCGGCGTTAAGTCCGGGTGGCTTGCGATCACCTTGTAGATGCCCTCGCGGTTCGCAACATCCGCCAGCCGGTCGGTCACGATTGGCTGCCAGATCGGGATGTCCACGTTGGCGTAAAGCCCGTCCACCGCCTCGAGGGAAATGACCGTCCCCGGAATCTCCCCAAGCTGTGTCAGGATTGCGACGGCGCTCTCCCCGGAAAGCTCATTTTCCATCGTCCCCTGCGGGGTGATCGTGCGCGCACCGTTCAGGGTCACATACGACGTCACACCGAGGGCATCCCGGTACTCCGTGATCGCCCGCTCCGGCCGCGCCGAGGCGATAAACACCGTCGCCCCGGACTCCTGCCAGTCCTTAAGCACCCTGCGGGTATGATCCGATATGCTCTTATCGGCCCGTAAAAGCGTCCGGTCCAGATCCACGATGATTGCGCGGTACGGCAGGATCGTGCGGTTCCAATATGCGTAGCCGGCCTCCCAGGTTTCCACCGTATACGGTCGTCCGGTGTCGCCGATCCGGGCTGCGTACTCCGCCATGCTCAACAGGAACGGCTGCATATGCTCCTGCCCCGAGACAAGTTCCTTCTGAATGACCTTCGTCCACACCGTCGCCTGCTCGTACTGCTTCGTGTTCGTGAGGTTCTTTGCGTAGTTTTTTACATCGAACGGGACTCTCCGGTCGTCGATGCTGACCCTGCCGTCCTCCGTGATCTCAAGCATGGTGTACGGCACCGTCCCTGGCTTTCCGTCCAGCGGTAGTCCGCAGGAGCCCGGGTTGATCCGGGTAAGGCGCCCGTCCCGGGTCTGAGCGCTTCCCTGCACGTGCGTATGTCCGAAAATGTACACGCCGTCCTCCGGGTTGTCCGGAAAATCAGTCTGTTTGTGCGAGATGTGCACCGGCACGCCGTTTATTTCAAGGTCAACCCGGTACGGCAGTGTCAGGAGATAGTCAAGATTGTCCTTCGTAATGGTGCGGAAGCTGAAGTAGGAAATCTGCATCTGCCCGTCGGTCCAGTCCCGCTGATCCTTTCCCACCAGATTCTCCAGATATTCCTCCTCGTTGCCTCGCACGACCACTGCGTCCGCGTCTGTGCGGATCGCGTCAATACACTCGTTGATGTACGGTCCGCTCAGGCAATAATCCCCCGCAAAAATGCAGCGCTCCGCCCCCTGTGCGGCCGCATCCGCGAGCACGTTCGACAACGCCGGATAATTTCCGTGGATGTCCGAAATAACAGCTATTTTCAATGCTCCTGTCCCCTGTTCTTAGTGTGTTCAGTCGTTGTTATGTCTCTTTGTTCTACAGTAGTAGTTCGCTGTATTATAAGGTGTTTTCCAGCATGCAATGGTACCGCGTCACCTCGCCGTTTTCGTACTGCTTCACCTCTGCCTCGTCGGCAAATCCGCACCCTCGGTAGAACCCGATACCTTCCTCATCGGTCTCCGCGAGGAGCTTTTTGATCCGGCCGGACTCGAACGCTTTTGCGATCATTTTCCGACCGATCCCGCAGTAACAGCACGACGGATCCACCGCGATCCCTTCGATCTCTGCGCAGCTGCCCTGCACGTTGAGCACAAGGATTCCCTCGGCATACTTCCCTGCCCGGTAAGTGTAGATTTCGTTTGCCTCCGAAGCGAGATACCGCTCCATCGCGGCGGTGAATTTTTCGAAGGTCGGCTCGTACATACAAGGCGCGTAGAGCTTGTAAGCCTCCTCCGAGAGGAGCCACGCGCGGTCCGTGCAGCGCACAACTTCCTCGCGGCGCAGGATAGAAACGTGCGTCGTGCCGTTGGCCTCGTCCGGAAACTCGCGAAGGAACGTCATGCCGATGGCTTCCGCGGTCTTGTAGGACGGGGTGTTGGTGTATTTGCAGTAGGAATAAAGCGCCGGGTAGGACGTGTGGCGAAGCGCCCAGTCGCGCACCGCGGCGGCCGCCTCCTTCGCGTAACCCCTGCGCTGCATGTCGCTTCGGATGTGGTAGCCGATCTCGGGCAACAGCTCGCCGTCGATGTTTTGAAGCGTCAGGCCGCAGTCGCCGATCATCTCTCCGGTTTCTTTCAGGCACACCGCCCAGAGGCCGAAGCCATACTGCTGATAGCGCTCGCGGTTTCTCTTGATCCAGTCGCGCACGCGCGCCTCGTCAAAGGTATAGGGATAGTGCTTCATATTCTCGCGATCCCCGAGCACCGCAAAATACGCGTCAAAATCCGCCTCATTCATCTCGCGCAGCACAAGCCGCTCCGTCTCCAGCCGAAATCCCGCAATACTCTCCTCGAACGCCGCGTGGTCCGCCAGCGCCTTCTTCGTATCGATGTTGTAATCTACCACCATCGTCTGCTCGTTCGCTTCATCGAAATATTCGCGCACGCGCACGCCCCCGAGGGACTCCATCGTCCTCCACGACGGCGGATTGTCCAGGTCGGCGTCCATGAGCACCGTCTCAATGCCGTAGCGGTTGCATTCCTTAAGACCCAGATACAGATTGATCTTGTTGTAGCCCTTACCGCGCTCGGTGGGCCGGATGCTGTAGCCGATATGCCCGCCGTAATTTCGCATTCTCTCATTGAGCGCAAGCCGGATATTGATCATGCCGACGATCTTCCGATCGCTCTCGCGCACGAAGAAAAACTCGCGCGACGGAACCTTCTTCTCGTTCGGCGCCATCAGCGCACGCGCCTCGGTCATCCGAAGCCACGACTCAAAGTCCTCCGGAAAATGATTCAGCCCTCCGGCACCGTTCAGCCTCGAGCCGTACTCGGCAAATTCAGCCAGATACGCGTAGGCATCCTCCCGCCGTGCAAGGCTCGGCACTTCTAAGTAAAATTTGTCCATGGTCATTACCTCGATGTGACAATTGAGAACCGTCCCCAATTGTCACTTACGGTTTCCTCGTCAGATACAGCACGTACGTGTCCTTGAAGACCACCTTGCCCACCTCCGCGACCGCATCATGAAGTCCCGTAAAAAACTTCGTGCGGTACGGCTCGGGGATGTTGATGTGGTCGCAGTGCGTGCCGGAAAATGCAACATACGTATCCGCGTCCATCACGCGTTCACCCGCAAACTCGCGCCGCTCGACCTCGGTGTAGCCGTACTCCGGCGCGCTCGTGTAGCGGAAGCCCCTGTGCGGGTAGGCCGTCTCGGGCTTGTAGTACTCGGCGTAGACCTTCTGAATCTTCTCGTACAGCGCCTCGTTGCTCGAGCGGTAATCCGACGATGTGAGCATCATCGCGAGCACTCCGCCGGGCTTAAGAAGCTCAAACGTCTTGCCGAACGCAACGTCCTCGGGAATCCACTGGATCGTCGCCGCGGAGTAGATCATGTCGAACTTCTGCCCTCCGAAATCGTGCGTGATAAAGTCGTCGTTGACAATATGAAAATTCTGCCTGTCGCCGTATTTTTCCTTCATCTTTGCGTACAAATGCTCCCCCAGCTCGATCGCGTGGTAGTCGCATCCGGTGTCGAGGATCGGCTCGGTCGCCTGCCCCGTGCCGGGCCCGAGCTCGAGCACCGTCTTGTCCGGACCGATGCCCGCATAGTCGATCAGCGATGCGAACAGCTCTGCGCTGTAGCGCGGCCGGTAGCGGTCGAACTGCTCCGGGATCGTGTCAAAAACTTTCCGAAACTCCATAGCTTTGGTCCCCCTTTTGATTATTCTATTACTGCATTTTGCAGTCTATCTCAGAATACCAGCTCAGGCAGCATCGTGGCCGCGAAGATTCCTGCGATCACGGCGACGACGAAGCAGGAAGCGCCGCGGTACCGCGCACGCTTGCCGTCCTCGGTCTTAAGAAGAAACGTTCCGGCAAAGACTCCTGCCACAGCCACCACGGCCTCGCCGATCAGCCACCACTCCGCATGATACCAATCCCCGTTTCTGTCAATGAAAAGATGACGCACGCAGTACGAAAGAGGAATGTACGCCACCAGATTTGCTATCCAGGCAACCAAAAGATTCCAGCCCGAGAGCGGTAAACGGAACAGCACAAGCACCAGAAGCGTAGACACCACGGTCAGCATGAAGCACATGAGCAGATCTCCGTAACGGCTCCTGATCCAGTACCCGCGCTGCTCGGTGAACTCGCCGGTCGCGACATCGTACGTTGCGTGGATCACGTCCTCCTTTGCGGACAGCTCCTTGCTGAGGTGCACTTCGCCCTGCTCGTCGACCAGCGCGACGCGGATCGGCCCGTGCGTAACAATCCAGCTCAGACCGTAGTCATCGCCGGCCTCCACATCTCTCTTGCGCACGCCGATGTGAAGTGTCGTAGTACGCGGCGTCCAGCCGTCGTACGAATACTCGTCGAAAAATGCAACCACCACATCATCGTCGAACTTCTCGACCCGGTTCGGGCTGTTCTCCGCCGCGGGGTATTCCTCTTTCTCCAGGACGGTAACGTAGTATTTGTCGGGTGCATTTTCCACCTCGAGCCTGACAACGTCCGTCTCGCCGTACGTTGACGGAATCAGCGCGACCAGATACATGGCGCCAAGAAACAGCGCCGTCGAAAGAAGGTAAATCGCAAGTCGTTTCATACCGTAATTCCCCTGTTTTCAAGTATTTCCTTCGCCCTCTTAAGCACCGGCACCTCGCGGTTTGCGATCAGCCGCCCGATTGCGGTCTCGCGGCGCAGCTCGTACTCCGCGACAGCCTCGTCGAAGGTCATCTTTTCGGTGGTCAGGTGGAAATCCCGGATCTCTTCCTCCGTCAGGTGCTTATCGCCGAAGGCAACGATCCGGCATAGGTAGTAGTTGCTCAGATTGTGGCGGTGGATCACGTTGTAATAATCGCTGACCACGCCGATCTTGCATAAAACCTCGACCTCGATTCCCAGCTCCTCGCTCAATTCTCTGCGGATGGCCGTCATCAGCTCCTCGCCGTCCTCGACGCCGCCTCCGGGCGTCTCGATGTGCGTCGCCTTGCCGAACAGATCGTCGCGGTTTGCCCGCACGAAATAGAATTTTCCCTCGTCGTCGAAGACGATGCCTCTTGCGATGCGGCGGTCGTGGGTGATGCTCTCAAGGGGCCACTCCTCGTCCCGCAGTTCCAGGTACAGCTCGTC
>CACZRV010000123.1 GCA_902783725.1 uncultured Lachnospiraceae bacterium
CCCGGTCTCTCCATGAGGATCGTCAGGATCGCCAGTTCCTTCGGCGGCAGCTCCACTGTCTCGCCGAACACCCGCACCGTCAGCGCACGCTTGTGAATCTCGATGTTTCCGCACCGCATCACGTCATCCAGCACCGCGCCCTTCGCGCGCCGGATCTGCGCATTGACCTTTGCCAGCAGCTCCGCCAACGAGAACGGCTTGCACACATAGTCGTCGCAGCCGAGCTCGTAACCGTACAGACGGTCCTCCTCGCCGGTTCTCGCGGTCATGAAGATCACCGGGACATCCAACGTCCTGCGGATCCGCACGATCAGGTCGAAGCCGCTCATGCCCGGCAGCATCACATCGAGGAGGATCAGGTCGTAGACATTTTCCTCAATCTTCGCCATGCCCTCGGCTCCGGCGGTCGCCGCATCCACATCGTACTCCGGCGCCTTCTCCGAGAAGAAATCCAGAATTCCCTCCCGGATCTTCGGATCATCCTCCACCATCAGAATTCGACTCCTCATGTTCGTCTCCTCTCATCCTTCGCTGAGTGTATCATACCATACACTTATATCGTTTTTATGCCTTTTGGATACATTTTTCGACATATTTTTGTATTTTTCCGAAAAATGCCGCCCGGCATCCCGGAAAAACAAAACCGGGAAGCCGCAAAGACTTCCCGGTGGTTTGTATTCTCATTTAATTAAAATCTGCCGGCCTCCGGCGCGATCACTCGCCGTAGCCGATGGCCAGGATCGTGAACTCCTTGTCCTTCTCTCCGTCCGCCATGCGAACCGTGAGAGTGTGCTCCGCAGCCTCCGCCTCATTCACCAAAACGAGCGTGTACGGATTGTTCCAGCCGCCGGCGTCATGTCCGTCCACCGTCTTCACAACCTTGCCGTCCACAAGGATATCAACCTTGCCGAAGGTCTGGCTCGAGGACTTCTTGTAAACCAGAAGAAGCGAGCGGCATGTCACCTTCATCGTGAAGGGATCCGCACCGTCCGTCGACGCATGCTTCCAGTTGTTCGGGAAGGTGTTGGTCTTCTCGTAGCGAACCGCAAAGACACCCTTGTCCGTGCTCACAAAGCCACCGGCATTTACCGTCACGCCTGCCTTTGCAGCTTCCTCGGCATTTGCGGCATCCACCAGTGTCACCTTGTCAAAGGCATCGCTTAATTTCGGCGCCTTCGGCATCTCGTTGGCCTCCTCCGCCTCCTCCGCGTCGATCGCAGCAATGAGGTTCATCAGGCAGTCGCGCATGATCTTGTGGCCGTATGCCTTGGGATGATATGCATCGTTAAAGTATGTTGCATCCTTGAGCGAACCGTCGTTCAAGCGGGGCACAACTGCATTTTTCACACTCACCATCGGAAGATTGTAGTAATCGCCGATAGGCTTGAGACGATCCTGCAGGTTCCACTTCGACTGGAAGACGCTGAACAAAAGGATCACAGCCGGGTCACTCTCCGACTGCATCGCACGGCGCACCAGACCCTCGTAGGTCTGCCCGTTGGTCGGGTCGTCCGCGTCGTTGACTGCAAATTCGATGATCAGAAGATCCGGCTCGCGGCCTTCATTTTTCGTGATGACGTCGCGCTCATAGCGGACCACGCCCAGCGTCGACGGAGTACCCGAGAGTCCCGCGTTCAGAAAATGCACGTTCGCTCCGCCGTCCTTGCCGTATACCTTCGCAAACTCCTTGGCGAAGGACGATGCATAGCAGTTCGCGTACGCGGCTGCGCCCTCGCCCTCGGTGATGGAGCCGCCGATGGTGACGATATAGACGTCCTCACCGTTTCTCGCCTTCTCGATGACGCGCTTTACCCGCGCGTTGTTGCCGGTGCTCATCAGGGAGTCCGCGATCATGTTGTTGTACCAGATCTCCTTCTCCGAAAGCGCCGGTGTCGGCGTCGCCGGAACCTCGGTGGGCGTCGGCGTTGCCTCCTGCGTAGGCGTTACCGTAGGCGTCGCCTCTACCTCTGTCTTGTTGTCCTTGCCCTCGCACGCCGCCAAAACTGCGATAAGCAGCGCGACGCACAACAGCATCCATACTCTCTGCGTGTGTTTTTTCATGGTTATTTCCTTTCTTTCGCTCATCCGAGCAGATGTATCACCCAGGTCGCCAGCCCCGCTGCCGCGCAGGCCGCCAGCGACACAACCACAAGTCCCCTGCCGCGGTACGCCAATACCGCCGCTGCCAAAAGTCCCACGGCCGCCACCGCCATCGATCCCGTGGCGTACAATGCCGCCGGCAGCGTCATCGCCGTCAGCACCGCGTATGGCACATAGTACAGAAACGACCGGAAGAACCGGTTGCGAACCTTTCTTCGAAACACCGTGAAGGGGATTGCTCTCACAAGGTACGTGACAAGCATCATCACGAGTGCGCACACGAAAAATCTACTCACGGCACGCACCTCCCTCATCCGCGGTCTCCCGCGGCCCGTCCTCCACCGGGAACAGCCATGCACCGACGGCCGCCGCAACCACGGCGCTCACGATGATGGCAAATCCCACCGACACCTCCGAAAGCACGGGCGCATAGTACATCAGACAGCTGACCGCCACCGCGATCGCCGTCACAAAGAGCACCTTCCGGCTCTCCTTCGCCGCCGGCACCACGATCGCGATGAACATGCCGTAGATGGCCAGGGTCATCACGTTGGTCACCGCCGCAGGCAGCACGTCGCCCAGCACCGCTCCTCCGAGGGTTCCCAGTGTCCATCCCGCATACGGCAGCGTCATCAGTCCCACAAAGTACGGCGTCGTCACCGGCGTTCTGCGGGACGCCGCCACGCCGTAGATCTCATCCGTGATGCCGAACCCCAAAAGCATCCGCCGGGGGCCCGAAACATCCTCGGATACATTTTGCGAGAGCGAAATGCCCATGAGGGAGTAGCGCAGGTTGATGATGAACTGCGACAACGCCAGCTCGAAGACCGAACCGCCCGCCGCGATGGTCTTGACACCTGCGATCTGCCCCGCGCTCGTTAAATTGGTCATGGAGATCAGCACGGTCTCCCACCACCGGAACCCGAGGGTCGCGCCCAGAATGCCGAAGGTAAACGACACGAAGAAATACCCGCACGCGATGGGAAATCCGTGCCGGAGGCCTTCTCCCCACTCGCTTTTCGCGGTTGTATTCGATTGTCCTCCGCTCGCTACGCTCATTCTGCTCTCCCTGCAAACGTCCGCTCTCGTAACAAAGCAACGAGGCTGCTTGGCAACCCCGTTGCGGTTTAGATCGTTTTCTGTTCGTTTTTTCGGAAAATGCAACCTTCCGGGTATTGTTCTTCCGGGCGTTCCTACAGCAGCGTCACGCCGCGGGATGCCGCGTACTCCACAGCCTCCTTCGGCCATACGGACACCTGAACCTCGCCGATGTGCGCTTTCCGCAGGAAGAACATGCAGATCCGCGACTGGCCGATTCCGCCGCCCACCGTGTACGGAAGCTTCCCTTCCAGAAGGGCCTTGTGGAAATCCAGCTCCGCGCGCTCCGGGCAGCCTGCCTTTGCCAGCTGGCTCACGAGAGACACCTCGTCAACACGAATGCCCATGGAGGACAGCTCGAGGGCAATGTCCGTAACCGGATAGTAGACCATGATATCGCCGTTGAGTTCCCAGTCATCGTAGTCCGGCGCACGTCCGTCGTGCTTCTCGCCGTTGGTGAGAAGATCGCCGATCTTCATGATGAAGACCGCGCCGTACTCCTTCGCCGCAAGGTACTCTCTCTCCTTCACGTTCTTGTCCGGATAGCGGTCAAGCAGCTCCTGCGAGGTGATAAACGTGATCTCCTCGGGAAGGATGCACTGCACGTAATCATACTGGTTCGCGATGTATTTTTCAGTCACGCGAAGCGCCTCGTACACGTCCTTGACGGTCTTTTTGAGCGTCTCGACGGTGCGCTGCTCCTTCGTGATGACTTTCTCCCAGTCCCACTGATCCACAAAGATCGAATGGATGTTGTCGGTGTCCTCATCCCTGCGGATGGCGTTCATGTCGGTGTACAGACCCTCTCCCGCGCGGAAACCGTAGCGGGCCAGCGCCATGCGCTTCCATTTTGCGAGGGAATGCACGATCTCCACCGGGCTGTCGCCGTTCTCCTTGATGCCGAACACAACCGGGCGCTCCACACCGTTTAAGTTATCGTTCAGACCGGACTCCGGCGTCACGAACAACGGTGCCGTCACGCGGTGCAGATTGAGCTGCGTCGCAAGCTCCCTCTGGAAGAAGTCCTTGACCTTCTTGATCGCAATCTGTGTCTCGCGGGTTGAGAGGGCTGCCTGATAGCCCTCGGGGATAAAACATTTGTCCATGGTATTCACCTTGCTTTCCGCGCCGTCGGGCGCGCCTTATGTCAATGGTACAACTTCTTGGTCTCGTATACGGGCTCGCTGGTAAGATGCATTCCGAGCTTGCGGAACACGCCCTCGTCGACAGCCGATAGGATTACGGTGCTGTGAACCTCGCAGTCGCGAAGGTTCTCAAGCTGCTGCATCGCAAGCTCCGCGTTGTTGTCCGACGTTGCGCAGACGGACAGCGCGATCAGCACCTCGTCCGTGTGCAGTCTCGGGTTGCGGTTTCCGAGATGGTTAATCTTGAGATCCTGGATCGGTTCGATCAATGTCGGGGACAAAAGGTCAAGGGAATCGTCGATTCCCGCAAGGGTCTTCAATGCATTCAGAAGGGCTGCCGAGGATGCTCCCAGAAGGTTCGAGGTCTTGCCGGTGATCACGGTGCCGTCATTGAGCTCGATGGCCACCGCCGGTGCGCCGCCGGTCTCCTCCGACTTGCTCTTCGCCGCCTCGACAACGGCGCGGTCCGCCGGGCTGATGCCCGCCTTCTCCATCAACAGCTCGATCTTGCCCTCGGCCTCCGCCGTGGCTCTCGCCTTGCGGCGGTCGCACATGGTTGCAAAGTAGCGGCGAATGATCTCGTCACGGGATGCCGCGCGGGTCGCCTCGTCGTCCACGATGCAGTAGCCCGCCATATTGACGCCCATATCGGTGGGCGACTTATACGGGGACTTGCCGTAGATGCGCTCGAACATGGCGTTCAGGACGGGGAAGATCTCCACGTCGCGGTTATAGTTGACCGTCGTCACACCGTATGCCTCCAGGTGGAACGGGTCGATCATATTCACATCGTTAAGGTCCGCCGTGGCCGCCTCGTATGCGAGGTTCACCGGATGCGTCAGCGGGAGGTTCCAGATTGGGAACGTCTCGAATTTGGCATAGCCGGCGCGCACGCCGCGAATGTTCTCATGATACAGCTGGGAAAGGCAGGTCGCCATCTTTCCGCTGCCGGGTCCGGGAGCCGTCACAACCACGAGAGGACGGGACGTCTCAATATATTCGTTGCGGCCGAGGCCGTCTTCGCTCACGATTTTGGAAACATTGGTCGGATAGCCGTCGATCTTGTAGTGACGGTATACCTTGAGTCCGAGGCTCTCGAGCTTCTTCTTGTACGCAAGAACAACGCTCTGATCCACGAACTGCGTGAGCACAACGCTGCCGACATACATTCCGTAGCCGCGGAACGCGTCGATCAGACGAAGCACGTCGAGATCGTAGGTGATACTGAGGTCCGCGCGCACCTTGTTGTTGACGATGTCGTTGGCGTTGATCGCGATCACAATCTCCGCATCGTCCTTGATCTGCGCGAGCATCCGGATCTTACTGTCCGGCTGGAACCCCGGGAGCACGCGGGACGCGTGAAAATCGTCGAACAGCTTGCCGCCGAACTCAAGATAGAGCTTGCCGCCGAACTGCCCGATGCGTTCCTTGATCCTCGTGGACTGCATCTCCAGGTATTTGTCGTTGTCAAATCCATACCGCTTCATTTTCCAAAGCCTCCCTTACAAATCACCTTTGTAAACCCTTCGTTGTCAATTGTTTCCGCTGTCGCGGGACTCGCCTGCGTCACCGTACTTGCACTGGTCCTCCAGGAGGAACTCCTCGATCTCCGACCGCAGTTGGATCACGGTATCCACGATGCACGGCTCAAAATGCCGTCCCCGCTCCAGATACAACTCATGCAAAACCTCGTCGAGGTCCATGCTCTTTTTGTAGACGCGCTCCGAGAGCATCGCATCCAACGTGTCCGCGATGGCCATGATTCTTGCGGACAGCGGGATTGCGGTTCCCTTGAGGCCGTTCGGATAACCGGTACCGTCCCAGCGCTCGTGGTGGCTTAGGGTAATCTCCTGCGCACACTTTAAAAGCCGCTTGTCGGCCAGTCCGGAGAGGTTCTCCGTCACCAGACGGTAGCCCTCTTTGGTATGGTTTTTGATGATCTCGTACTCGTTCTCCGTAAGTTCCCCCTCCTTGAGGAGAATCGAGTCCCGTATGGCAATCTTGCCGACGTCGTGAAGCGGCGCCGCCGTCTCCATATAGGCGATGGAGCGGGCGGACAGCTCCGACTGATAATATCCGCGATTGTACATGCCCATGGCGATCATTTTCACATAGGCCTGAGTGCGGCGCACGTGATGACCGGTGTCCTCATCGCGGAACTCCAGGAAGTTTGCGAAACCGGTGATCAGCTGCGACTGCATTTCCTTCATCTGCAGGTTGTTCTTGTGGAGCAGATCAAGGCTGGACTCGGTCTTTCCGACCAGCGCGATCAACACGATCGTGAGGAGGATATACTCCCATGTCAGGCTGAAGCCGAACACACAGATCCATTCGCGCTCCGTTAAGAAATCATACGCCTCCGAAACCTCGTTGTGCGCCCGCAGGAACAGCGACGCCATCATGATGGCGTAACACATCGCGGTGATGTGCAGCGTGAACCGTCTGCGGTAATAGAGGCACGACAACGCCGGCATCAGCGCGTAGCTGATGTAGAGCAGAATGCCCTCCTTTGTGGCCATGTAGCAGATGCCCGCATGCATGCTGAGAAGGAGCACATATTTGATGAGCCACTGCGCACGCATGGAGCGCTGCACCAGCCGGCACAAACTGTACAGGATGAGCACAATACCGGTGAAAATGACGCTCTCCAGGTAGGAGAACTCATTGTTCAGCCCGACAGCCTTCAGCAATGCCACAAGCGGTCCGACGAACAAAAGCACCAGCGCGCAGCGGAGCAGGATGTTGTTGATCTCGGTCTCATTGCTCAGATAGTAAGCGCTTTCGTGTTTCAAAAGGCACCTCCGTCAGGGACAGTTTCCTACAGGTTGTATTTCTCCGTCTGGGATTTTACCCAGGAGTCGTCGTCGAAATAGTTGATCCGCATTGCCGCCTTCACCTCATCGAGGGTCTGTGCGGCGGTCTTGCGGGCCTCAATGCTGCCCTTGCGGAGAATCTCCAGAACCTCGGGAATCCTCTTCTGAAGCTCGGCGCGTCTCGCACGGATCGGCGCAAGCTCCTCCTCCAGCACGGCGCACAGGAAACGCTTGATCTTCACGTCGCCGAGGCCGCCTCTGCGGTAGTGGTCCTTCAGTTCCTCAAGATTGTTATAGTCCGGGAGGTATTTCGCAAAATGCTCGGGCTTGCAAAATGCATCCAGATACGTAAATACCGTGTTGCCCTCCACCGTGCCCGGATCGGACACCTTGATGTGGTTGGGATCGGTATACATGTTCATGACTTTGTTCTTCACTTCCTCGGCGCTGTCCGCGAGATAAATGCAGTTGCCGAGGGACTTGCTCATCTTCGCCTTGCCGTCGGTTCCGGGAAGGCGCTTGCAGGTCTCGTTGTCCGGCACAACCGCCACGGGCTCCACGAGCACGTCGCCGTAGATGGAGTTGAATTTGCGGACGATCTCTCTCGCCTGCTCCAGCATCGGAAGCTGATCCTCGCCCACCGGCACGGTCGTCGCCTTGAATGCGGTGATGTCCGACGTCTGGCTCACGGGATACGTGAAAAATCCTGCCGGAATACTCTCCTCGAATCCTCTCATGACGATCTCGTTCTTGACCGTCGGGTTTCTGTGAAGTCTCGCCACCGTGACGAGGTTCATGTAGTAAAACGTCAGCTCCGTCAATTCCGGAATCTGCGACTGAATAAAGATCGTACACTTCTCGGGATCAAGTCCCGCCGAGAGATAGTCAAGCGCGACTTCGATGATGTTCTCGCGCACCTTTTCGGGATGCTCCGCATTGTCCGTCAACGCCTGCGCGTCGGCAATCATGATGAAAATCTTATCGAATTCGTCGGAATTCTGCAGCTCCACACGGCGCCGCAGGGACCCTACATAATGTCCCACATGAAGTCTTCCGGTCGGCCGGTCTCCCGTCAAAATGATCTTGCCCATAACAGTCCTCCTGAGTTGTCCCTTACAACAACTAAATTATGATACCAATTTCGCGCCCGAAAGTCAATCGGCTAACGGGCGCGAAAATGTATAAATTCCACTTCTCTTTTTGTGCAAGGTGCAAGGGTGACCGTCGTAGACGGTTCCCCGCAACATCAATCCATTTTCTTCGCAACGGAAAGAGCGAGCTCCATCATCTCCGTGAAGGAGGTCTGGCGCGCCTCGGCGGGAAGATTCTCGCCGGTTACCAGGTGGTCGGAAACGGTGCAGATCGCAAGGGCGCGCTTACCTGCGCGGGCCGCGTTCATGAAGAGTCCCGCAGCCTCCATCTCGACCGCGAGAACGCCCATTTTCCCCCATGCTGCCAGAGGCTGCTCGGCATCCGTAAACGCCGCCGGATCACCGTAGAAGCGGTCGCTGGAGACGATGTTTCCGACGTGGTAGTTGAGCTTGAGCTCCTTCGCTGATTCTACTGCAGTAGAAAGAAGCGTATAGTCGCTGATCGCGGAAAATGTTCCGGGCAGATTGAACTGCCCTGCGTAGTTGCTGTCGTAGCATGCGCCCTGGGCGATCACGATGTCACGCACCTTCACCTTCGGGCTGTACGCACCGGCGGAACCGATGCGGATGATGTTCTCCACACCGAAGAAATTGTAAAGCTCATAGCTGTAGATCCCGATGGACGGAATGCCCATGCCGCTCGCCATCACACTGACGCGGACGCCGTCATAAGTACCCGTGTAGCCCTGAATGCCGCGCACGTTGTTCACTAAAACCGCGTCCTTTAAGAACGTCTCGGCGATGAACTTCGCCCGGAGCGGATCTCCCGGCATCAGCACCGTCTTCGCAAAATCCTTCGGCTCGCACGCGATGTGCGGTGTCGGATAATTTTTTCCCATCGTAAAATACCTCCTCTTCGTTTTTTGATCACAAACCGCCCCTCTCCCGCATCAGGAGAAGAAGCTTAAGTCGGAATGCTTGTTGACGTTGAGCATGGATTTGACTTCGCTCACGACACGGCTCGTGCCGAGGCGCGAAGCGCCGAGCTCCAGAAATTTCTCCGCATCCTCAATGGAGCGGATCCCGCCGGCTGCCTTGACCTTCTTGCCCTTGCAGTGAAGCGCCATGAGCTCCACATCGTGGAACGTCGCGCCGCCGCCGGCAAATCCCGTGGACGTCTTGATGTAGTCCGCATCCGAGCGGGCAACCACGTCACACATCGCAATCTTCTCAACCTCGGTCAGCTTGCAGGTCTCGATGATGACCTTCAAAAGCTTCCCGGCGCAGGACTTCTTGACCGCGTTGATTTCCGCGAGAATATCGTCGTAGCGGCCCTCCTTGACCATCCCCAGATTGATCACCATATCAATCTCGTCCGCACCGTTGCGAACCGCATCCGCGGCCTCGGCGCATTTGACGGTGGACGTCTGATATCCGTTGGGGAAGCCGATCACGGTGCACACCGCAACCTTGCCCTTCACGTACTTTGCGGCCTTCTGCACAAAGCTCGGCGGGATGCACACGCTTGCGGTGTGAAAGCGGATGCCGTCATCGCAGATCCCGCGGATCTCCTCCCACGTCGCCGTCGTCGCCAGCAGCGTGTGGTCCACCTTGTTCAGCAAATCCTGAATTTCCATCTTGTTTCTCCTCTCATTTACAGCGCAAAATGCACTGGTAATCTCGTTTTTGTTCCGACCGCCGCAGTCACCTTCCGCCAAGCGGCAGCCCCCGCAGAAACGCGGCGATCTCCTTCGCCGCTTTGCTGTGCGTCACCGCACTCGGGTGCCAGTCGACAACCACGCCGTCCCGCTCCATATCCTGCAGCGTCAGCCGCACCGTCGCCACGCGCTCATCCCGCGCCTCCGCCCGGTACTCCTCCGCCGCGGTCTCCATGGCACCGCACAGCCGGACGTCCATCGTCCCCAGCGCACACACGAGGTACGCCTGCGGGTTGCAGGCGCGCACCGTCGCAAGGAACGCCTTGTAAGCGTTTATGTACTCCCGGGCTCTGGCATTGTCCTCGCCGCAGTAGCTCGCATCGTTTGTGCCCAGATTGATCACCACGATGTCCGGCGTAAACTTCGAAAAATCCCATGCGATCTCCGAGGGAATCTCCCTGCCGGCAAATGCCCCGTAAGAATCGCCCATGGTCCCGTAGATCGGCGGTACGACGCACTCCGGGCGGATCCGTCCGGTCTCCGTGTAGCCCGAGATGATGCCGTAGCCACTGAACGAAAACAGACTGTAGTCCGCCGACAGCAGCTGCGCCGCGCGATAGGCGTACGCCTTGGTGGCATCCTCATTTGCTGTCCTGTAGAGGTCGTTGATGGTTCCGTCAACGCCGTAGCCGCAGGTGATGGAATCCCCTACGAACTCGATGGCAAGCTCCGCCGCGGGCGTGGGCTCCGGAACGCCGTCGCACTCCACGCTCACGATACCGAGTGTCGAGTCCGCACTCTCCGACAGTTTCAACACCCGAACCACATGCGTCGCCGGCGTCCCTGAGGAGACCGCAACCAGGGTGCGGGTTTTACATTCTACAAGAGTAGTATCTATGATTCTTACACCATCCACCTCAACAGCAAACCGCGGGCTGTGAATCTCGTCGAGCGCCATAGAATCGCCCGCAAGGGTCACTTTGCAGGACGTTCCGGTGAATTTCCACTCCGCGCCGGACGCGGAAAGGCTGAGCCAGAGCGTCCCGTCGATCGCATGGGTGCGCCCCAGCAGTTTTGCATTTTTCTTCGTGAGTCTGTATCGCATCGCGGACTCCTTCCCGATCTCTTCTCTTCCCTGCCGGCCGGGCCGGCTGCTCTTTTTGAAACGGATCCGGCGAACCGGTCACTCTCTTATCGATGGGTCCGGCGAACCGGCTCCTTCACAACGCGCACGCGCCCCTTTATGAAGCGCACCGCATTCTCTCCCAAAACCTCGCCGCACATGTAAAGCGGCACGCACGGCGGCATACTCACGATAGGCTCCGCCAGGACGCGGCCGACACACTGCGCCGCATCGACGTACTCGCTCTCCGCGAGGATCGCCTCCGCCGGGGTCAGTACCAGACCGGGCGCGGGAATGCGCTCCGCGGAACGCCCCGCCGTCTCACCGGAAGCAGAGGTGTCCGCATTTTCCGAATCGTCCGGTGTAATGCTTGTGTTTGCAAGTTCCCTAAGCGCCATCTCCACCGCACGGAAATCATCCTCCGGCGTCTTCACCGAGAACATCATCACCACATGATTTTCATCCGCGTACTCAACGTAGATGCCGCGCTCGCGAAGCCGGGTCGCGAGGAAGCAACCGTCAGCAAAACAGCTGCCCGCAACCAGGGTAATCTTCAGACGTTCCTCGCCGCAGGTGCGGTATCCGAGAGCCGTCAGGGCATCCTTCAGCTGGTCCGTCCGGCGCGCCGCCTTCTCAAACGCAGCGCCGCACTCCTCCAGATAGGCGTTGCACAGATCTAGGGACTGCAGCACCAGATACGACGGGCTCGTAGTCGCGAACAATGCCATCGCCTGCCCTGCGTACTCCGTGAAAAACGGGTCCGTATTGCGCGAGATATGAAGATACGCTCCGCCGGTCAGCACCGGAAGGGTCTTGTGAGCCGAGTCACAGCAGAGGTCGGCACCGAAGTCCATCGGATGCTCCGACACCGCGAGGAATTTGCGGTACGCGCCGTGGGCATTGTCCACTGCAAGGTAGCACCCGCGGCTGTGGCACACCTCCGCAAGCTCCGCAATATCGAGAGCATGCCCGAGATAGTCCGGGCTCGTCACGAACACCGCCGTGGGCATCCGGTCATCGTCGCGGCAGTCCGAAATGATCTGCGCCAGCTCCTCGCCGGTGATGTCACAGCGCTCGTACGGATCCCCTGCCAGCGGCATGATCCAGTCGACCGCCACATCCAGTGCGGCTACCGCGTCCAGAAAGCTGCGGTGCATGTTCCGCGCCGCCAGGATTCTGGGTTCGCGCCCCTTGTGAATCGCAATCTTTTTAAGCAAAAAAACCATTGCGCGAACACACAGCGACGATCCTTCCGTCGAGTACAGAGTGCGACATCCGAAGAGCGTGCCCGCATTGGCTTCACTCTCCGCGATGATTCCGCAGGCGCGTGACAACACGTCCGCACCCTCGATCTCCGTAATGTCCGAAGGCTCGACACCGAGCGGTCCGGCAACGCCCTTGTGCCCGGGCATGTGCAGACGAACCGCGTTGCTCTCGCAATAGTTTTGCACGAAATCGTAAATCGGCGTATTCATTTTGCTCCCCTCCGCCGGATCCTTCCGGCAACCTTCTCCGCCTGCGGCAACCCCTTACCGCCGGCACTTCCTCAACATACTCCGGATGTCCTACTCCTCGTCCTGCTCCGCGATCTTCAGCATGATCGCACACTCGAGGCGCTTTTTGAACAGTTTGCAGCCGTAGTCGTACACGCCGCGCACCGAACCGGTGGCGTGGAATGCATTGGCCGCACAGCCGCCTGCACAGTACAGACGCGCCCAGCAGTCCCGGCACTCCTCCCTGGCATA
>CACZRV010000124.1 GCA_902783725.1 uncultured Lachnospiraceae bacterium
CGCGAGTCCCTCGCTCAGATCCGCAGCGATGTCGATGATGCTCATCGGCTGCGCGTACTCTTTGAAAGAGCCGTCCTTCAACGTGATCTTCATGTTGATTCTCCTTTCGTTGTCACGATTGTTCCTGTGCCGTCGGGGATTTTCTGCCGCCGGAACATCCGCACGGGCACGTCCGCCCGATGCCTGTACCAGAGAAACAAAAAATCCCTGCTGACACTTGCGTATCAACAGGGACGAATAAAATTCGCGGTTCCACCCTATTTGGCTCTCCGTAGAAAGCCCTCTTCATTGTGACGGTAACGGAGTCACCGGACCGGATTGGGGTCACTCGGGAGCGGTCTTCCGCACGGTTCCCGACGGACGCTCTCAGCCTGCTTTCGCATGCGTCCTTCTCTGTTCGCGAACACGGAGTGCGTACTGCTTCTCCTTCAACGTTTTTCGATTTGATAAGGCGATTATACCACCGGGCACGGTTTTGTCAAGCCCAAATTCACACACCTGGGATTTCCGCCTGCATTACTGGTATGCGCCCACCGCCGCAGGCATGGAGACATACACTTCCTGCGCCGTCAGGATCGCCTCGAACTTCTCAAAAAAGATCACCAGCTTAGAGAGCTTCGGATCGGCGGCGATGGCGAGCATCTCGCTTCCCCGCACCGTCAGCCGGCACTCCTCACCGTCCAGCACATACGAAAGCTCGTGCGTAAACTCCGGAGACACCGCGTAAAACTCGCCCTCCGTGCGCGTCCGCTTCCCGAACTCCTCCGCAAGTGCCGGAACATCGTACTCTTCCGTTAAACGCCGAAGCTCCGTCAGGTCCTCCTCCGGAATGCTCCAGTCCGCAGTGGCAACACCGGCCGTCACCAGATCCTTCTGGATCAGCCCCTGCTCCGTGGAGAAGACGGTTTTCTGCCCGGGGTCGTGCCAGTACGAATACGTAAAGGAAAATGCTTTCTCCACCTTTTCCTTCTTCCCGCACGCCGCCAGCAAAAGTGCCGCCAGCACCATGATCACTACCGCTCTCTTTCTCATATTCCACCTCCGATCATTTTCCGTTGCCGGAAAATGCAATCGATTTGTACCGAAATCCGTACCGTTTCCGACATTGCATTTTCCGCTGAAACAAGCTACTATGAACTATACCATATTCCCAGGGAGTCTGCTATGAAAACACGCATCACCGACAATTTTACGTTCTGCCGCTTTTCTCTTGACACCGCGGAAGAAGCCATCCTTGCCGCCGTCGCCGACGGCCGCGCACCTCTTGCGCCGGTGGACATTCCCCACGATTTTCTGATCGGGCAGGCGACGGATCTCTACGAGAGCTGCATCGGCTGCTACGTGCGCCCCCTCGTCTGGGACGGCAGCGACGCGCATGTCTTTCTGCAGTTTGACGGCGTCTACATGGATTCCCGGTTTTATATCAATGATACGTGCGTCCGCATCTGGCCTTATGGCTATTCCGAAACTTTTTTTGAGATCACTCCCTATCTTCACCCTGGCGTGAACACGCTCATCGTCACATGCCGCTACGAGTCGC
This sequence comes from uncultured Lachnospiraceae bacterium, assembly GCA_902783725.1. Classification (GTDB taxonomy): domain Bacteria; phylum Bacillota; class Clostridia; order Lachnospirales; family Lachnospiraceae; genus ISDg. The sequence continues at coordinate 1,541 of CACZRV010000124.1, forward strand.
CGAACACGCGCTGGTACTCGGGCGCCGGCATCTACCGGAACTGCTATCTTCTTACCGCGCAGGATGCGTACCTTGTGCACGGCGGCATCTACGCCTGCGCGACGCCCGTCTGCGAGGCCGCTGTCGATGGATTCTTTCCCGGCGAAAGCATCGTAAGCATCGACACGGAACTGAACCGCGGCGGTACCTCCGGGCTCCGGGTCCGCCAGACGCTTAAGGACGCCTGCGGCAACATCGTCGGAGCCTGTGAAAACGAAGCCTTCGCATACACTCTCACGCAGACCCTCACCGTGACGGACGCCCGCGCCTGGGACATCACCGACCCGTACCTCTACGAGCTCACCACCGAGCTGCTGGCTTCCGCGGGCAATACCGGTTTTGCGGATAACGACGCCTCCGCGGGCGGCAACTCATATACCGTCATCGATTCGTTCACACAGCGGATCGGCTTCCGCTCGGTGCGTCTTGACCCGGATCGCGGCTTTTTCCTTAACGGCCGGCACGTAAAGCTCCACGGTGCGTGCATGCACCACGACCTCGGCGCTCTCGGTGCCGCCGTCAACAGGGCCGCCACGAAGCGCCAGCTGCTCTCGCTTCTGTCCATGGGCGTGAACGCGGTGCGTACCTCCCACAATATGCCCTCCGTCGAGTTCATGGACCTCTGTGACGAGCTCGGCATCCTGGTGGATTCCGAGGCCTTTGACATGTGGGAACTGCACAAGACCGACCACGACTACGCAACCTTCTTCCGCGACCACTGGCAGGCGGACGTCGCATCGTGGATCCGCCGGGACCGGAACCGTCCGTCCGTGATCTTCTGGAGCATCGGAAACGAGATTTATGACACCCACACCGAGCGCGGACTGACCGTCACGCGGGAGCTGCGGGACGCAGTCCGCCGCCACGATTACCGCCACCACGCCTTTGCAACCATCGGCTCCAACTACGTGGCCTGGGAGGGTGCACAGCGCTGCGCAGCCCTTCTGGAAGCCTCGGGCTACAACTACCTCGAGCGCCTCTACGACGAGCACCATGCCCGCTACCCGCACTGGTGCATTTACGGCAGCGAAACCTCCTCCACGGTGCAGAGCCGCGGGGTGTATCATTTTCCGGCGGACGTACGCCTGCTGACCTTCGCTGACGGCCAGTGCTCTTCGCTCTCGAACTGTTCCACGAACTGGGGTGCGAAAAATCCAACCGTCGTCATCACCGGCGACCGGGACAAGGAGTATTCCCTCGGGCAGTTCATCTGGACCGGCTGGGACTACATCGGCGAGCCCACGCCCTACCACTCGAAAAATTCCTTCTTCGGGCAGTGCGACACCGCCGGCTTCCCGAAGGATTCCTACTACATCTATCAGGCCGGCTGGACCGACGCCGCCTCGAACCCGATGGTTCACATCGTGCCGTACTGGGACTTTAACGACGGGCAGATGATCGACGTGCAGGTATTTTCCAACTGCCCTTCGGTGGAACTGTTCTTCCGCGGGGAAGGTGCGCCGGACGCGGTCTCCCTGGGAACGCGCGCCATCGATGCCGCACACGGGGAAACGCTGCACGGCGCGTGGCGCATTCCATACAAAGCCGGCGAGCTCACCGCCGTGGCGTACGATGATCGCGGCCGCGTCGCAGCCACCGACAGCGAGCGCTCCTTTGACGATCCCGCCCGGATCGTGCTCACTCCCGACAAGACAACCCTTGAAGCGGACGGCGAGGACATGATCTTCGTGGAAATTGCTACATGCGACGGGCGCGGCACCTTTGTCGCCGATGCCAAGAACCGCATGAACGTAAGCGTCGCGGGCCCCGCCAGACTCGTCGGCCTCGACAACGGCGACAGCACCGACTACGACGAGTACAAGGGCACATCAAGAAGGCTCTTCTCCGGAAAGCTCCTGGCGATGCTTGCCGCAACGAAGGAGACCGGCGAGATCACGCTGACCGTATCCTCCGCAGGTCTTCCCGACGCCGTGTTGACACTTGCGGCTCTTCCCGCCGCAGCCCCGGTGGACCCGGCGGTCTGCGCCACCGCCGCGAACCGCCCCCGCATCACCGACGAGGCGGTCCTTAACGAGGTTCCCGTCAGGAAGATCGCGCTCTCCGTCCGGGGCGGCGCGTGCGCGGGTAACGACGGTGTCATCGTGCTCGATGAAAACAGGCGCGAGATTACCGTGGAAGCCTCTCTCTTCCCGGCCGATACAACCTTTACGGACATCACCTTCCGGGCCCTCACGGCGGAGGGCATCGACTCCCCTGCCGTGACTCTTACGGCGCTTCCGGACGGCCGCGGCGTCACGCTCACGACCCTCGGGGACGAGGCGAGGTATTTTCTGTATGCCTTCGCCGCCAACGGCAAATCCCATGCGGACGTGATCTCCTCTTTAGAGCTGCGTAACGAGGGGCTCGGGCGGGCAACCACCGACCCGTACACCTTCGTGAACGCGATCCGCTTCGACGAGAGCAACCTTGCGCCCACCCTGAGCTTCGACGGCGGCGTCTTCACCGCGGACGAGCCCACCTGGGTGCGCTTTGACAACATTGACTTCGGCGACTTCGGCTCCGACCGGATCACAGTACCGATTTTCTCCTTCTCAAACAGACTTCCGATCGAGATCTGGGAGGGCACGCCCGGCACAGAGGGCTCCTTCCTTCTGTTCCGCGGTGACTACGAGGCCAAAAGCATCTACAATACCTACCAGCCCAACACGTTCCGCCTCGCGAAACGCCTTCGCGGCGTGCGCAGTATCTCGATTCTTCTGCCCTTCCGGCTTTCGCTGCACGGCTTCGTCTTTGAGCGCCTCGAGAAAGCCTTCGCGGACATCACCGCAGCCGACCTTGTGTCCGCAACCGGCGATGATTACCGCGTGAGCGATAACGGAATCTACGGGATCACCAACAACGTGAGCCTCGATTTCGGCGAGTTCGACTTCGGGACGCCCGGCAGTGCTTTCGGTGTCGCCGACGGCAGCCCCGAGCGCAACGAAAAATGCGGCGCAAAGTCCGTCGCCGTAACCGGCCGGTCCCATGTGCCGCAATGCAGTGTGCATATTCATTTTTCGAGTGATTCCGGCGAGACAACGCAGATGATCGACATCCCGCAGACCGATGAGGTGCGGGAATTCACCTTCCCGATCGCAAATGTGTACGGCCGCTGCCGCGTGTGCCTGATCTTCCTGCCCGGAAGCAGCTTTGACCTGATTTCCTTCCGCTTCGCACCGTAGCGTCTTGCATTTTCCGGGGCGCGCTAGCCCTTCTTCGCACCGCCCGCGCAGTACGGCGATTCGTAGAGATTGCCGTGGACGAAGTAATTGTAGGAACGGCATCCGCCGGCGCAGTATTCGCCGAGCTCGCACTCCGCGCATTTTCCGGTGAGCAGCTCGCGGCGGAATCTGCGGTTGTACGCAAACCGCTCCGGGTCCTCCCAGATGGCGCGAAGCGGCTCTTCTCTGACGTTGCCCTCGTTGAACCTGGCATCGTACATGGACTCGCAGCCGCGCACGTTGCCGACGCTGTCGATGCCGATGGCCGTGATTCCGGCCGAGCAGCCCTTGAAGAAGGCTCTTCCGCTCAGATTTCCGCGGATCGCCCCCTCATCCTTCGTAAAATACCCGATGTTGTCCGCGACGCCCATGGCAAACGATACGCTTCGCATGTTTGCCGCGACGAAATCGATGACGCCTGCCATGTCAAAGGCATAATCCACCCCGTTGGCGGCAGCGTTGCCCATCGGCGAGCACGCCTGCAGCTGCCACGCGTAGATGTCGTACCCGCGAAGAAGCGAAAGCATCTGCGGAAGATACGACACATTTTCGCTGTTTAAGGTGCTGATGACCGACACCGGAATGCCTGCGTCAAGCAAGGTCCCGATCGCCGCCACCGCGCGGTCATAGCTTCCCTCCTGGCGGTATTTGTCGTGAATCTCCCTCGGTCCGTCCAAAGAGACCGACACCGACTCCACATTCACTTCCTTAAGATCCCGGATCAGACTCTCGCGGAAAATAAACCCGTTGGTGATGATGTTCACCGCGATCCCGTTGTCCGTGAGTCTCCCCGCGATCGTCTTCCAGTCCCTGCGCATAAATACTTCGCCGCCGATCAAAGAAACCCGGCGGCAGCCAAGCTCCCGAAGCTCATCCGCGACCCGCAGGCACTCCTCCGTATCAAGCTCGTTCTCCCTCGCCCTTCCGCCGCGGGAACCGCAGTATCGGCAGGAAAAACAGCACGCAAGGGTGATCTCCCAGACGCACATCCGCAGATTATACATTGCACTCCTCCGGCTTCGGCTGATGCACCTCTTCGTTTCGAAGGTCAGAGCCGCACTCCGCGCAGAATCGTCCTGCATTTTTCGCTCCGCAGGCCGGACATACTCTGTAGGGCTGATCCTCCGGCACAGAAGAACCGGGCGCACTCACCGGCGCCTCGCGCAGGCGCGGCGCACCGCAGTATCCGCAGGAACCGGCCAGCGGGCCGTTTTCCTTGCCGCACCGATTACAGTTCCACGGATTTCCCGGGAACATCATTCCGCCGCCGGGACGGGTCGGCGGTCCCATGTACACAAGCATCGCCCGGGGCTGCATCGACGGGCCCGCGTACACCTCCTCCAGGATGTCCTGCGGTTCATCCGCACGCTCGGGATACTTCTTTCCGAGCTTTTTTCCGAAGAAATTCTTCATCCTCTTCCCTCCTCAATTACAATCGGGGCCGCCGCAAAGCGCGACAGCCCCGTCTTTTTTCGAAAAACAGATCCTTACTTCACAACGCCCACATACAGCGTCAGCGCCTCGTTCAGCTTCTGGGAGATTCCCACGCTGACCTTGATCTCCTTGCCGTTGCAGAAGTAATGGAACTCCGACGTGTCGAAGATGGAATCCGCAACCGGGGCAGCCGTGAGTTCATCACCGTATTTTCCGAGATAGGTGTACATCTTGCCGTCCTCTGCGAGGGGCTTGCAGATCTCAAACAGCTTTGCGCCCAGCGCGTTCATCTGCTCGAGAGTCGCTTTTTCGTTCATCTTGATGCTCAGGTTCTCGCGATACCACGTGACAACCTCATACTCGCCCACCAGACCCTGTACGTCGGTGAAGTTGATGCCGTAGACCGCCTTGATGTTCGCGAGCTTCGTCGCAAGATTCGGAGCCTCCACAGCCTTGGTGGATTTGTCGGCATACGTGATGGTGTATGCATAGTATCTCGAATCAAAATACTCCAGCGCATCCTCCGGATCGGTGTAATCAATATGCGTATTTTCCAGCATGAAATTGGTCTTGTCCGCACTCCACTGCGGCTTCCAGTCCGCTCCCGTCAAATGCTGATTGGCAAGATCATAGTTCGCGGCGTCATCCAGAAAGTAGATATCCTGGCACAAGAGGCATTTGCCGCTCGCATCGAACTCGTAGTTGCGAAGCGTCGTCACCGCATGCCAGGAGTCCCGCGCCTGCGAACCCGCCGCAAGCTCTACCTGCTCGCCCAGCACCCGGACAATAACGTCGGAACCGCCGGAAACGATGTCATCCTTCTTGTCATCGTCCTTCTTATCGTCTTTTTTGTTGTCGTCCTTCTTTTCTTCTTCCTTCTTGCTGTCGTCCTTCTTGTCGTCGCTCGACTTTCCGCAGCCGACCAGCATCAAAGCCATGGCAAGAAGCAAAACCCATACCAGTATTTTTCTCATCTTCAACCTCTTCTTTCCGGGCAGCCCCGCTGCCCCGATCCTCAATGTGTTTTGCGAACTGCTGACGGTCCGCAATTTCTTTGTATCACACTTCCCAGGCAGTGTCAATAAAGAGGCAGTTTTCAGGGAGAAATACGGAATAATTATGCGAATCTTCGAAAAACATGACCGCTATTCTGTCATAATTCCTCAGCGATGATTGTCGCCGCAAGCCTCACCAGTTCGCGGCACGGACGGCGCTTGTAAAATTCCTCTGTCCGCTCCTCGGGAACCGCTGTCCCGTCGTTTGCGACATAGATGCCGGCGAGCATTTCGCGGCAGATGATACTGCCCGTCTTCTCGCGGAACCGGTCCGCCAAATGCCTCACGACCTCGTAGTTGCGGGTCTTGGCCGCGCGGTCCGCCGGGTCCGTCGCGCCGGTCAGCATTCCGGCGACTAAAAACATGGCGCTGCAACAGCCGCACACCTCGCGCATGCGTCCCATGCCGCTGCCAAACGACGCCGAGATCTTCATGGCCGTCTCCCGGTCCATTCCGAGGTCCGGCGCATATGCGACAAACACCGCCTGCGCACACCCGCAGCCTGCTTCAAAATTGGCAACCGCCTCCGCGGATCGATCGATCATCGGAATTCTCCTTCCTCCGGCCCTGCCGGATCTGCCGTTCCCTGTATATCACAAACCACACACCCGCCGCCAGTGCCGCGAATGAGATCAGCCCTCCCGCAAGCCGGAGGGGCGGCCGGTAGAGAAGCTGAACACGGTTCTCCCCGGGCTTGATGTAAACTCCCATATAGCCGACATTGGCGTGCAAAAGCTCTGCCTTTTCCCCGTTCACGTAGGCCGTGAAACCCTCATGGTACGGCACTGCGATGCACACAAGCTTCGGCACGTCCGTGACCACGGTGGCCGCGATCTCGTTCGTCTTAAAGGTCAGGTTTCGGACTGTTGCACCGGCGCGCTTCGCCACCGCTTCGGCATACTGCGCCATGGGCCGGCACCACACGCGGATCTCATCGAAGGTATATGTCCCCTCCTCGGAAAATGAAACCGTGATCCGCTTCTGCGCTTCCTCCCGGTACCCCAGGCTGACGCAGAAATCCCGCCGTCCGTTATAGTACCGGTACTCGTTGTTGTACAATTCAAGATTTTTCGAATACCGATCATCCGACAGCGTCAGCACCGCCGAATCCGGCACCTTCCAATCGAGCCGGTCCGTCGCCAGAAACCGGAAATCCGCCGGTTTTTCGAAGGTAAACGGCCCGATGGTGATAGGCTTTTTGAAGGGCTTTAAGCCGAACCGCTTCGGCTCCTGCCCCGTCGTCGGAATAATCTGTGCGTCTAAAAATTCAAACATGGTCTCGGCATCCGCAAGCCCGTCGAACAAAAGCTCGATCTTCCCGCCGCGCGCACCGACGGTAAATGTCCTCCCGTCGAAGGACACGCCCTCCCCGCATTTCACCGTAAACGGAACCGGGACGGCCTGCGGATATCCGTCCGCTTTCAGTGCGTCAGGGCTTGTCGCGGGCGTTTCCGCCGAAGGCTCCCTCTCAACCACCATCGCCCTAAGGAGCACATCCTCCTTCTCGGGCGAGGACAGGGTGTCCCAGTCCTTCCGCAGCACACAGTCGTCATAGGTGTAGAACAGCGGCAGCGCTTGATCGTTTTTGTAGACCTCGGTCCTGCCGTCCGCAAGGGTTCCGATCTTTGAAAAACCGTAGGGCGGCGCCGCCTGCAGCGTCGGGTTAATCACGTAGTACCCCACCGCGGAAAGCGTTGTGAGCACGGCCCGCTCATCATAGTTCTGATACTTGTACAGGCTGTATTCGCGAAGGGACATCGCGGTCCGGTACTCCGCCAGCGCGGGGTTTCCGATAGTCCAGTAAAACTGCGTGGAAGACACCTCTCCCACCACATTCGCATTTTTCTCGGGATCCGTTCCGGAGTAGCGGAACCACGCCGAATCACCGGTTTCACGCACCAGGCGATGCAGCTGCTCGGCTTCGTTTCGCACCGGCACGTTGCTGGCGTCCCACACATACATTGCCTTCGAGGCGTAGGAATCCGAGAGATAACAATTGAGCCAGAAGCTGTTGACCGCGATGGCCAGAGCGATGATTGCGGCAACCGCTGCCCTGGGATCGCGCGGCTTCGCGGTTTTTCCGGTCTCCCCGTCGGCCGTTGCGCTCTCCCTCGCCGCTTTTACGGGGCGAAGCTCCCACATCGTGAGCAGCAAAAGCAAAATACTTCCGAATGCCCGCGGCGTGCGGGAATTCCACAGGACCACGCACAACGCCGCATAGACGCCGCAGCATTTGCAAAGAAATTTCCAGTCCTTCGCAGGAAGCGCCGTAAGTTCATCCCACAGCAGGGTGAGGGCCGCGCCGCACACCAGGGCGAGGCAGAAGCTCCACCGGTTGCACATGTAGGAAAAGCCGTTTAAGGCCTGACCGAACACGGGGAACAAAAGCATCACGCCGCAGACCGCCATGCAGAGTTTGCAAAAGCCGTTCCCCTTCCTCCGCCACAAAAGGCAGCAGGCCGGAAAAACGGGCGCTGCAAAACCCATGCACACCCAGTAGGCCTCCCCCGAGGAAAGCGCCAGCGCCGGCAGTTTCCCGTAGTAGCTCAAGGGATAGATCAGGTGTCTTGCATTCGGCGTGCCCATGCGCGCGTTCGTCAAAAAGGCTCGGCTCATCGGCAGGAAAATAAACGCCGCCAGCGCCAGTCCCCAGAGTGCGTATGCACCGAGCCTAAGCAGCGGTTTCAACACCTTCCCGCCCTCGGTCCTGCGAAGCCACAATACCCGGAGCACTGCATAAACGGCAGTCAGGATCGCAAGCACGTAGAAGAAGTAAAAGTTGCTCACGCCCGCGACCGCCACCATCCCTGCAAACAGGTAAGGCCTCTCGCGTCTCAGGATCTTCTCGATGCCGATCACCAGAAGCGGCAGATAAATGCAGGGATTTAAAAAATACGGATGTCTCGCCGCATTGAAGAGTCCCCAGTAGGCGAAGACATACACCGAAGCGCCGGCGATCAAAGCTACGTTCCCTAAGGACTTTCCGCGGTGCAGCGTACGCATCATCCAGATAAACGCAAGCCCCGCAAGATACATGCGCAACAGGATCATCGCCACATAGTAGACCACCATCAGCCGAAGCGGCACAAGGAACGACAACAGCGCAAACGGATCGCCTATGACATAGTAGTGAAACGTCTCCAGAATATCATTGCCCTCTCCGATGGCAATATCAAATGACGGGATGGAGAGTGAACTCCCGGTGAAAAAGTTCTTTAAGATGCACCGCAGGTATTTTGCGTAATACAAAAGCGCCTTATAGTGCTGTGACCACCCGTCGCCCTTCCAGATCAGCGTGCGCCCGAAGGCGTAGTACCACACAAACACAACAAGACACAATGCGGCAAATGCAATAGTATACGAGCGCAACAGACTGCGGCTCCCGTCCTCCGCCTTGCGCTCCCAACGACCGATCATATTCCCCCACAACGTCCTTTCGCATAAGAAAGTAAAAAGTGCTGCCGGTATATCCCCGACAGCACTATATTATACACGATTTGTCCCGTTTGCGCCATAGGCAACGGTATTATTTTTCCTCGAGACGCTCGCGCATCTTGACTTCCGTCGTAACCTTCTGGTCGTAGCATGCGAACATCGCATCAACCTTCGCCGCATCCGGCTTCTTGGTGATAAGGCTTACAATCGGAACCAGAATAAGGCCGCCGACCATGGAC
>CACZRV010000125.1 GCA_902783725.1 uncultured Lachnospiraceae bacterium
CGCCGACACCGACGATCATAATATTCTTCGTTTCCATCCTTACACCTCGACTTTCTCAATGGCACCGAACGGGCAGAGCTGAGCGCAGAGTCCGCAACCGTTGCACATCGTATCGTTGATTACTACCTTGCCGCCCTCGCCTCTGGTCATCGCAGGGCATCCGGGCTTCATGCAGGAACCGCAGGCGCGGCATGTATCGGCATTTACCTTGTACTGCGTTGTGATCTTCGCCTTGTTGAGGAGCGCGCACGGAGCCTTCACGATGATCACGGAGAGCTCATCCTTTGCAACCTCCTCCTTGATGGCAGCCATGAGGGCCTTTACGTCAAATGCATTCACAGTGCGAACGTTCGGAACACCCATGCCCTGGCAAAGCTTCGTTACGTCGATGGCGTTAACGATATCTCCCTTTAAGGTCTTGCCGGTTCCGGCGTGGTCCTGATGACCGGTCATACCGGTGGTGCTGTTGTCAAGGATCAACACGGTTCCGGTAGCTTGGTTGTAAACCATATTCATGAGGGAGTTGACACCGGTGTGCATAAAGGTGGAATCACCGATGGTCGCTACCCAGTTCTTCACATAATCCTTGCCGCGGGCCTTCTCCATGCCGTGCAGGGTGCTGATGCTGGAGCCCATGCAGACGGTGGTGTCAACCACGGAAAGCGGCGCTACGGCACCTAAGGTGTAGCAGCCGATATCGCCGGCAGCGTGCAGGCCGAGGCGCTGAATTGCATAGAACGTCGAGCGGTGCGGGCATCCCGGGCAGAGGATCGGAGGTCTCTGCGGAGCAACCGCGGGCTGCTCAAGCTCAAGTGTCTGTCCGAGAAGCTTCTCACGAAGCATATTCGCGCTGTACTCACCCTGAACCGTAAGAAGCTCCTTACCCTTGCATGCGATACCCCAGGATTTTACCTGTTCCTCGATGATCGGGTCAAGCTCCTCAACGATATACAGAGTCTCAACCTTCTTTGCAAAGTCAAGGATCATCTGCTTCGGAAGAGGATTTACCAGTCCGAGCTTAAGAACCGACGCATCGGGCATAGCCTCACGCACATATTGATACGGAATGCCGGAGGTGATGACGCCGACCTTCGTGTCGCGCATCTCAACGCGGTTGATCGGGAACGTGCCTGCGTCCGCGGCCATCCGCTTCTCGCGGTCTTCCACATGAAGATGACGCGCCTTGGCATTGCCGGGCATCATGACATTTTTCTTAAAATCCTTCACATAGGGCTTGAGCTCTACGTTTGCGCGCTCCTCAAGATTAACAAACCCCTGGGAATGGGAAAGTCTCGTGGTGGTTCGCAGGATCACGGGGGTGTCGTACTTCTCGCTCAAATCGTAAGCGAACTTGATGAAGTCCTTCGCCTCGCCGCTGTCCGAGGGCTCGATCACAGGAACCTTCGAAGCTCTGGCAACCGCACGGCTGTCCTGCTCGTTCTGGCTCGAGTAAAGGCCCGGGTCATCTGCAGCCACAAGCACAAGGCCGCCGTTTACACCGATATAGGAAACCGTATAGAGCGGGTCCGAAGCCACGTTCACGCCGACATGCTTCATGGAAGCAAGGGCTCTCGCTCCGGCCATCGAGGCTCCGATGGCAACTTCCATCGCTACCTTCTCGTTCGGAGACCACTCCGCATACACTTCCTCGTATTTGACGATTGACTCACTGATCTCGGTACTCGGTGTTCCCGGGTACGCAGCGCTCACCGTAACGCCGGCTTCCCACGCACCGCGCGCGATTGCCTCGTTACCGAGCATGATTTTCTTCTCTGCCATTAGATCCTCCGTTACCTGTTGCGGTAGTCCGCAAATTCTTTTTTACCCATCCTTCGCTTCGGCCCACTTTCCTGCCGAACCGCGCTAACGAGAAACCGCCGCGCAAGGTGCGCGGCGGTCTGCCGTCACTAATCTTAGATTATAGGACAACTTTTATTGGTTGTCAATTTATTCATTCGGCCAAAGGCAGTTTCGCCTTCAGTTTTTCAAGCACTTCCTGCTGAGAAGGCCTCAGTTTCTCTACATTGACATTTATCGGATACAATTCTCCCTTGATACCGAGCGACGAAAGCTTCTCCACAACAACCCATACGAAGTCGCCGGAGTCGTCATACTCTTCCGCCCACGCATCGGTCGCATAGGCGAAGCCGAAACTGATATCGAACTTGCTGTCAACCTGTCCGCCCGGATTTAAGTCCCACAAAACCTGCGTCGGACAGTACTCAAAAAGCGGGAACGTCCGATAATCATACCACTCGAGCTGTACCATCGAACCGTCCTTTAAGAAAAACATAAATCCGAAGCCGGGATAGTCAAATCGTTCAAGTCCTCCTGTAATATATACCTGATACGACGCGACATCCTTCGCAAAATCGATCTCGGTCCCACCGAAATCGAACAATCCTTCGTTCACATACATCCGATCCTCCGAGAGCGTCACATAATTGCGAAGCTTAAGCGGAGAGATCATGACCAGAAGAAGAACCAGATACAGGATCACGCCGATGACCTGAAGCTTTCTCACAAAGAATAAAAGAATGGCGAGAATCAAAAGGACCAACGAAATCCACATAAGATCCGAGACGCTCCAGTAGAAGTTTGACTCCAATGCGATCACCGACTTCTCACGGACGTTGATCCAGCCGATCGCCTCGCGCAGATTGGTGGAAACCTCCCAGTCTGACGCACGGAACGCCATAACGGACAGCATCACGATAGAGCCGCACCGCGAGATAAACCGGGATGCAAGCTCAGGAAAACTTCTTCCGCTTCTGCCGCTCTTCATGCTCGCCGACACGCTGAGCGCATACAGTAAAAGCGCAACGACCGGAATCACATCAAAAGCAGCGATGGAAAGAATGATCATTTTCCACGGCAGAAGGATGCGCCATGCAACCAGACCGTAGAGAGCCATGCAAAGTAAGATTGCCGGAATCATGCCGACATAAACTCGCCAGAAGTACTCCCACGCGGAAAATTTCGTGTCACGCACGGACTCGCCGAACGACGCCGAGTTTCGAAGCTTTTTATACCAGTTGCCGAAGAACTCCAGTCCGTTTTCCTTCGTGTACATCTTAGGATACGGACAGCTCGCATATGCCTTGGCGCGCTCGATCGCAGCAAAGCAGATCGCAAGAGCGCCGGCAACAAACGGCCACACGCCGCCCTCGATCAGCCAGACCAGGGCACAGAAAAACAGCAGCACCCATCCGAAGCGAAAACGGTTTTCCTTGCGCTTCGCAGCATACAACTCCTTCATTTTGCACCCCCCCGTAAGTAAATTGTGAAATGAGGAGCCCGACTGATTACATCTCTTCGATGTGCTCGCGGCCCTCCGCGATGATGGAGCGCACATGATCGTCCGCCAGCGAGTAAAAGATATGCTTGCCCTCGCGGCGCCCCTTGATCAGGCGGCTTTGTTTCAGAATCTTGAGCTGGTGCGAGATCGCCGACTGCGTCATGTTGAGCGCTTCAGCGAGATCGTAAACACACACCTCGGCCTCGAACAAAACGAACAAAATGCGGATTCGCGTGGAGTCGCCGAACACCTTGAAAAGCTCGGCCAGATCGTAGAGTTCCGTCTCCGGCGGCATCGTCCTTTCGACAAATTCCACCAGGTTCTCATGCACGTCCGCGCAATCGCAAATATCGTCGCTGCTTTGCTCTCTGCCGGCAGGATTCTTCTTCATTGTATCATCAAACGACATTATACACCTCCGACTCGCCATTGTCAATATAATTTACTATTTCGTAACATTAAACTACTCTTCTCATCTGTTGTTGAACAGCGCTCGGATCGCGTTCAACACTGCAATCACCATCACGCCGACATCGGCAAATATCGCCATCCACATATTCGCAAATCCGAACGCTCCGAGAACGAGGCACAACAACTTGATACCGATTGCAAAATAAATGTTCTCATAGACGATGCGCATGCATTTGCGGGCGATGCAGATCGCCTTCGAAATTTTACGCGGATCGTCGTCCATCAACACGACATCGGCCGCCTCGATCGCGGCATCCGCTCCGAGAGCGCCCATCGCGATACCGATGTCCGCACGGGACAATACCGGCGCATCGTTGATTCCGTCGCCGACGAACACAAGCACATCCTTGCCGGTTTTCTCCGCCAGAAGCTCCTCCACCGCGGTCACCTTGTCCGCAGGCAAAAGTTCCGAGCGAACCTCCGTGATTCCGAGGTCCTTTGCGACCGCTTCTGCAACATGTTTCGAATCACCGGTCAGAATGACCGTCTTAGAGACACCGGCCTCGCGCATTCCGCGAACTGCCTCTTTCGCCGTGGGCTTCACGACATCGGAGATCAGAATGTGGCCGACATACACGCCGTCGATTGCGACATGCACGACCGTCTCCACGTGATGGCAATGCGAATGCTCGATGCCCAGGCGGTCCATCAGCTTGTCATTGCCGACCGCAACGCTCTTGTCGTCAACCTTCGCCAGAATGCCGTTTCCGCCGATCTCTTCGACGCTGCCGACACGGTCTCTGTTAATCTTTCGCTTAACCTGGTCCTCGGCCTCACGCTGCACGGGAACCGCCGCTCCCGTCGCCTCGTCGAAGCTCCACAAAAGGCCGCTTACATACGCTTTCTGAATGCTCTTCGCAATCGGATGCGACGAGTAGATTTCCGCATGTGCGGCATACTCCAGTATCTTCTCCCCGTCGATAGTTCCGTGGTGGATTCCGCTTACCTCGAACACGCCCTTCGTCATGGTTCCGGTCTTGTCCATCGCCACAATCTTCGTGTGCGCAAGCGACTCGAGATACGTCGAGCCCTTCACAAGAATACCGGCCCGGCTCGCGCCGCCGATGCCCGCAAAGAACGTGAGCGGAATGCTGATGACAAGCGCGCACGGGCAACTGATAACCAGGAATGTCAACGCGCGGTAGATCCAGCTCCCCCAGGCGGGACTCATTCCGAAGATGATCCGAATTACCGGAGGCAGAACCGCGAGCGCCAGCGCGCCGATGCACACCGCCGGGGTGTAATACTTCGCAAATTTCGTGATAAAATTCTCCGAGCGAGACTTTTTCGCGGAAGAATTTTCCACGAGTTCAAGAATCTTCGAAACCGTCGACTCGCCGAACTCCTTGGTCGTGCGGACGCGGATCACGCCGGTCATGTTGATGCAGCCGCTGATGACCTCGTCGCCCTCGGACGCTTCGCGCGGCAGGCTCTCGCCCGTGAGTGCCGCAGTATTTAACGTCGTGCTGCCAGACTCGACGATGCCGTCGATCGGCACCTTCTCGCCGGGCTTGATCAAAAGAATGCTTCCGATTTCAACCTCGTCCGGGTCGCACGTGACAACCTCGCCGTCACGCTCGACATTCGCGTAATCGGGGCGAATGTCCATGAGAGCCGAGATGTTCTTGCGGCTCTTGCCGACCGCATAACTTTGGAACAGCTCGCCGATCTGGTAGAACAACATGACCGCGATCGCTTCGATGTAATCGCCGTTCTTCTCGACCAAAGCAATGGCGATGGCACCGACGGTCGCGACCGCCATCAGGAAGTTCTCGTCGAACACCTGACGGTTTTTGATGCCCTTGAGGGCCTTCCGCAGGATGTCATAGCCGATAACCATGTACGGGATCATGTACAGAAGAAACCACCACGGCTCCTTTACGTGCACTCTCCCGTCCGCCTCCGGACCGATCATGGAATACGCGACGCGCAGCACGATCATCAACGCCGCCGCGATCAAGATCCGGAATAACATTTTCTTCTGCTTTTTGTTCATACCAGTCCCGGTCCTTTAGCTGTTATAATTCTACAGGAAGATCTCGCAGTCGTCCTCAACCTTCTTGCAGTTCTTGAGTACTTCCTTCATGACAGCCGCAACATCCGCGCCGTCCTCAAACTCCACATTCATCTTCAGAGCCATAAAGTTCACAACGGCATCCTTTACGCCGGCGGTCTTCTTTGCGGCCTCCTCCATCTTGTTGGCGCAGTTTGCGCAATCGACTTCAATCTTGTACGATTTCTTCATTTTTCAAACCCTCACTCTGTTTTTCATGTGTTTCATATGAGCATTTGTTCATATGTCGATTTGATTATACCGCATTCTGCCCTGATGTCAAGTATCAATTTGTGAAAAGTGTTCACTGACGTTCATTTTCCCATAAATATACGGGAAACGCAAGAATCATTTGACGAAATCGGGGTTACATGGTACATTCTATAAGAGAAATTTTCGACGAACCGTGCTCCGGGCACGGACTTGGGAGGTTGTTCATGAAACTCTGGGGAGGACGCTTTACCAAAGAGGAAAATGCACTGGTGAACGAATTCAACGCTTCGCTTCGCTTCGACCGTCGGTTCTTCCGTCAGGACATCCGCGGCAGCATCGCGCACGCAACGATGCTGGGCCGTCAGGGAATCCTCACAAAGGACGAGAGCGAGCGCATCATCACGGAGCTTAAGAAGATCAGCAAGGAGCTTGAGCAGGGCAAACTCGCCTTTGACGAGGAGGCCGAGGATATCCACAGCTTCATCGAGGCGACACTTACGGAGCGCATCGGCGACGCCGGCAAGAAGCTTCACACCGGACGTTCCAGAAACGACCAGGTGGCTCTCGATATGAAACTCTACGTCCGCGACGAGATTGACGAGACGATGCTTCGCGTCACCGCTCTTCTCAAGGTCATCCATCGCCTTATGAAGGAACATACGGATACGATCATGCCCGGCTTCACGCACCTTCAAAAGGCGCAGCCGGTTACTCTTGCCCATCATCTGGGCGCCTATATGGAGATGTTCAAGCGCGACTACACCAGACTTTCGGACGTGCGCAAGCGCATGAACTACTGCCCTCTCGGCGCAGGCGCTTTAGCGGGGACAACCTACGATCTCGACCGTGCATTTGTCGCCAAATACCTCAAATTCGACGGTCCCACCGCCAACAGCATGGATTCCGTCTCCGACCGCGACTACGTGATCGAGTACCTTGACGCATGTGCAATAATCATGATGCACTTAAGCCGCTTCTGCGAGGAATACATCGTCTGGAACACCGACGAGTACCGCTTCATCGCGGTTGACGACGCATATTCTACCGGCAGCTCCATCATGCCGCAGAAGAAAAATCCCGACATCGCAGAGCTCATCCGCGGCAAGACCGGCCGCGTGTACGGCGCTCTCACGTCGATGCTCACGACGATGAAAGGTCTTCCCCTTGCCTACAACAAGGACATGCAGGAGGACAAGGAGCTCACCTTCGACGCTATCGACACCGTCAAGGGTTGTCTGACGCTCTTTACGGACATGCTCTCCACCACCCGTTTTAAGAAGGAAACCATGGAGAGAAGCGCCGCCGGCGGTTTCACCAACGCAACCGACGCCGCGGACTACCTCGTAAAGCACGGCGTACCCTTCCGCGATGCCCACGGCATCATCGGCCGTCTCGTGCTCGCCTGCGAGGAGAGGAAATGTGCTCTGGACACGCTCCCGCTTGAGGCTTACAAGGAGATCTGCCCGGTGTTTGAAGAGGACATCTACGAGGCCATCAGCCTCGCAACCTGCATCTCCAAGCGGAACACAACCGGTGCTCCCGGCCCCGATGCCATGGCTGCGGAGATCGCTGCAGACGCCGCGTTTTTTAAGAAGATCCACGCGGATGTCGAGTACTAAATTAACCACAGAAACAACAACGGCGGTGAACACGATTCGGTGCTCACCGCCCTTTTTGTTTGCATTTTTCGCTTAAATCAGATGAACAGGCACGCGTCGCCGAAGCTGAAGAAACGGTACCGCTCGCGGACTGCCTCCTCGTAGGCGTGCATCACATGCTCCTTGCCGGCAAATGCGGACACAAGCATGATCAGCGTCGACTCCGGCAGATGGAAGTTCGTGATCAGGCCGTCCATGCATTTGAAGCGGTAGCCGGGATAGATGAAGATGCTCGTGTCACCCTCGCAGGCCCGCATCGTGCCGTCCGCGGATGCCACCGTCTCGACGGTGCGGCAGCTCGTAGTGCCGACACAGATCACGCGGTGCCCGGTACGGTGCGCCTCGTTGATCTTCTCTGCGTCCCCGGGCAGGATCCGGTACGACTCCGTATGCATCTTGTGCTCCAGAACATTTTCCTCCTTGACGGGCCGGAACGTCCCGAGTCCCACATGCAGTGTCACATGGGCGATGGCAATGCCCTTCGCCTCGATCTCCGCGAGAAGCTCCTTCGTAAAATGCAGCCCTGCCGTAGGCGCGGCCGCCGAGCCCTCGTACTTTGCGTAAACCGTCTGGTAGCGGTCTTTGTCCTTCAGTTTATGTGTGATGTACGGCGGCAGGGGCATTTGCCCGAGCTTATCTAAAATCTCCTCGAAGATTCCGTCAAAGTCAAACCGCACGATGCGGTTTCCGTCGTCCTTCACTTCCGTCACCGTGGCAAGCAAAGCTCCGTCGCCGAAGGATATCCGGTCACCGACCTTTGCGCGCTTTCCGGGCTTCGCCAGCGTCTCCCACGTGCGGTCCCCGAGGCGCTTTAAAAGCAGCAGCTCCATGTGGGCCCGCGGCGCGTCCGCCGGCTGTTTCATCCCTTCCACTTCCCGCGGAAGGCGCTCGCCCAGGAGTCTTGCGGGAATTACTTTCGTATCGTTGATAACCAGGCAGTCCCCCGGCTCAAGATACGAAGGAATCTCGGAAAACACCGTGTGCGTGATCTCTCCCGTCGCTTTGTTCATCACTAAAAGCCGCGACGAGGAACGGTCCGCAAGCGGATCCTGCGCGATCAGTTCCTTCGGAAGATCGTAATAAAAATCACTTGTCTTCATGCTTTCGCTCATGCTATCGACAAACCACCTTGTTAAATACCGTACTCCGCATAATATGCGTCAAGCTTAGCGCGCATCGCATCGTCGATGAAGACCTTGCCGTTTACTTCGCGGCCGTCTAAGTACTCGATGACTTCCTTCATCGATACGATCGCCGCCGTCTCCATTCCGTAGAGCTCGCGGATCTCCTCGAGGGCACCCTTCTCGCCCATGCCGCGCTCGCAGCGGTTTAAGGAAACCATCAGGCCTACAAGTTTAACGTCGGCTGCAGCCTTGACGATCGGGATCGTCTCCTCCATGGATTTGCCGGAGGTCGTCACGTCCTCCACAACAACCACACGGTCGCCGTCGACGAGCTTGCTTCCGAGAAGAATTCCCACATCGCCGTGGTCCTTGAATTCCTTGCGATTCGAGCAGTAGCGCACTTCCTTACCGTAGAGCTTTGCGTATGCAACCGCCGTCACAACCGAGATCGGAATGCCCTTGTAGGCAGGTCCGAACACCACGTCGAAATCATCGCCGTAGCGGTCGTGGATCGCCTTCGCATAGTACTCGCCCAGCTTCATCAGCTGCGTACCCGTGACATAGGCGCCCGCGTTCATGAAGAACGGGGATTTGCGGCCGCTCTTCAGCGTAAAATCGCCGAATTTCAACACGCCGCAGGACAACATAAACTCGATAAATTCCTTCTTGTAAGCTTCCATGGATGCCTCCGTAGATTATTTTACGCAGCCGATCAGCGAATTGATGTCGTCGACCGCGTGATTTTTCATAAATGTTTCAATGCCCGCAACGATCTCCTCCGTAACACGCGGGTTGTTGAAGTTCGCCGTTCCCACGCTCACGGCCGTTGCGCCGGCCATCAGAAATTCGATGGCGTCCTCCGCACAGGCGATACCGCCCATTCCGAGGATCGGGATGGATACCTTCTGCGCCACCTGGTACACCATGCGTACCGCCACCGGCTTGATGGCTGGACCGGACAGGCCGCCCGTCTTGTTCGCAAGTGCAAAGGTCCGGCGGTTGATGTCGATCTTCATTCCCGTGATGGTATTGATCAGGCTCACCGCGTCCGCGCCGCCGTTTTGTGCCGCCAGCGCCATCTCCGTAATATCAGTAACGTTCGGGCTCAATTTCATAATGACAGGCTGTCTCGCCACGCGCTTTACCGCTCTCGTGATCTCCTCGATCTTCGCGGCGTTGGTTCCGAAGGCGATACCGCCCTCCTTCACGTTGGGACAGCTGATGTTGATCTCCAAAAGGTCCGCGCAGGAATCCGCGAGGCGGGCTACCGCCTCCACATACTCCTCCTCATAGTGACCGCACACGTTTACGACGATCTTCGTGTCGAACTTCCTAAGGAACGGCAGGTCGCGGCTCATAAAGACGTCCAGGCCGGGATTCTGCAGGCCGATGGCGTTTAACATGCCGCCCGTGGTCTCTGCAACACGGGGCGTGGGATTGCCTTCCCAAGGCGTCACAGCGACACCCTTCGTGACCACGCCGCCCAGGCGGTTTAAGTTGACAAATTCACTGTATTCCATGCCGGATCCGAAGGTTCCCGATGCTGTCAGCACGGGATTTTTCAAGGTTACGCCGGCAAAATTCACACTGGTATTCATGGATTTCCCCTCAGGTCTTTTTGCAAAATATTATATGCAAAGCTCGGAGACCGCAAACACCGGTCCTTCCGTGCAGATTCTCTTATTATGGACATGCGAATGGCCGTCAACATCGCGGCTCTTCACGATGCACCCCAGGCACGCGCCGACACCGCAGGCCATGCGCTCCTCCAAGGAGATGTACGCAGGAATCTCCCGCTCCGTCGCAAGCTTTGCAATTCCGCGAAGCATGGGCATCGGGCCGCAGGCAGCGAACAATGTCCGCCCTTCTCCTGCTGCATCAAGCAGGCCTTCCGCAGCCAGGGCATCAAGAACCGTTCCGTGGGTTCCGACAGTGCCGTCGTCTGTGGCGATATGGCAGGTTGCATAGCCTTCAAAGTCCTTTACGAGGAACAGATCGTTCGTCCGGTAACCGAGCACCGCATGCACCTCGTACCCGGCCTTGCTCCATTCCTTTGCCAGCAACAGCATCGGAGGAATTCCGATCCCGCCGCCGAAGAGAATGCGCACCGGCCGCTCCGATCCTTCCGTGACCTTCTCGTAGCCCGTACCGATGGGGCCTAAGAGACGAACCGTAGCTCCCTCGCCCTTTCCGGCAAGCTCGTCGGTTCCGAATCCCACCACCCGGTAAACCAGGCGGAGAAGTCCGGCCGCAGCATCGATGTCACAGATGCTTATGGGTCTCGGGAGAAGGTGTGCCTTATCGTCACAGTAGACGCAGACAAACTGTCCCGGCAGGGCCGTCTTCACGATCTCAGGCGCTCGCAGCACCGTGGAATAGATTCCGTCCGCAAGCCGTTCACATGAGATGACGGTCGCGATTTCCTGTACTTTCATAGTAGCCTCCGCAGTCGCACAGGCGGGGATTTCGGGTGGATTTTCCGCACCGCTTCCGCCTCGTGCCGATTCATTCTAACATAGGCGGGCGGCTTGCGCAAGCAGAAATAACTGTTGCCATTTACCCGAAGATGCAGTATACTGTTTTCGTATGTGCGTATACCGTTCACATGATATCAAAAACCGTGTCACGCGGCTTATAAAGCGACGCAAATGTGGGGCGTCGAGGCAGTGATGAACAAGACGAGAAGAGGTATCCTATGGCAGAATTGTTGAGCATGGGTGTGGATATCGGTTCCACAACCGTAAAGATTGCGATACGGGACAGTCAGGGCGAGGTGCTTTTTGCCGACTACGAGCGGCATTTTGCGAACATCCAGCAGACGCTGGCGCTCCTGATCGGACGTACTGTGGAGAAGATCGGCGACCGCGAGGTATGCCCGATGATCACCGGTTCCGGCGGACTTACAATCTCCAAGCATCTCGATGTTCCCTTTATCCAGGAGGTCGTTGCGGTTTCCAACGCTTTGGAGTACTACTCTCCCAAAACCGACGTGGCTATCGAGCTCGGCGGTGAGGACGCAAAGATCATTTATTTCACCAACGGCATTGACCAGCGCATGAACGGTATCTGCGCGGGCGGTACCGGCTCTTTCATCGATCAGATGGCAAGCCTTTTGAAGACCGACGCTTCGGGACTCAATGAGTACGCCAAATCCTACCAGGCCATCTATCCCATCGCGGCGCGCTGCGGCGTGTTCGCCAAGACGGACATCCAGCCGCTCATCAATGAGGGCGCAACCAAGCCCGACCTTGCGGCATCTATTTTCCAGGCAGTAGTCAATCAGACCATCAGCGGTCTCGCCTGCGGCAAGCCCATCCGCGGCAATGTTGCATTCTTAGGCGGCCCGCTTCATTTCTTAACCGAGCTTCGCGCGGCGTTCATCCGCACCCTGAAGCTTACCGACGAGCAGGTGTATGCTCCCGACCACTCCCATCTGTTTGCGGCGATCGGTTCCGCGATGTCCTCGAAGATGGACAACCCGGTTCTTCTCTCATCGCTTCATGACCGCCTCGAAAAAGGCATCGCCATGGCATTTGAGGTCAACCGTATGGAGCCTC
Organism: uncultured Lachnospiraceae bacterium; assembly: GCA_902783725.1. Classification (GTDB taxonomy): domain Bacteria; phylum Bacillota; class Clostridia; order Lachnospirales; family Lachnospiraceae; genus ISDg. Next base: position 12,375 of record CACZRV010000125.1, read on the forward strand.
TTTTCGCCTCCCGGGAGGAGTATGACGCGTTCGTTGCGCGTCACAGCGTCCACACCGTAGGCAAGGGCGATCTCGCAAGCTACGAGGGCGACTGCTTCTTAGGTATCGACGCCGGTTCCACCACCACCAAGCTTGCGCTTGTCGGCGAGGACGGTTCCCTTTTGTATTCCTTCTACAGCAACAATAACGGAAGCCTCTTAAAGACCACCATCAAGGCCCTTAAGGAGGTTTATTCGCTGTTGCCGGACAGCGCGCGCATCGTACGCACCTGCTCCACCGGCTACGGCGAGCTTTTGGTCAAGGCCGCTCTCATGCTCGACGAGGGCGAGGTTGAGACGGTTGCCCACTACCATGCGGCTGCATTTTTTAACCCCGACGTCGACTGCATTCTCGACATCGGCGGTCAGGATATGAAATGCATCCAGATCAAGAACGGCACCGTCGACAAGGTTCAGCTCAACGAGGCCTGCTCCTCAGGCTGCGGTTCCTTCATCGAGACCTTTGCGAAGAGCCTCGACTATGAGGTGGCGGATTTTGCGAAGATCGCTCTCTTTGCGGAAAATCCCATCGACCTCGGCTCCCGCTGTACCGTCTTCATGAACTCGAAAGTTAAGCAGGCGCAGAAGGAGGGCGCGACCGTCGCGGACATCTCCGCAGGTCTTGCGTACTCCGTCATCAAGAACGCCCTGTATAAAGTTATCAAGGTAACCTCCGCCAAGGAGCTCGGCTCGAAGATCGTTGTCCAGGGCGGTACGTTCTACAACGACGCGGTTCTTCGAAGCCTCGAGCGCATCGCGGACTGTGAGGTCATCCGGCCCGACATCGCCGGCATCATGGGTGCTTTCGGCGCCGCATTGATCGCCCGCGATCACTATGAGGGCACCGCCACGTCCATGATCTCCCGCGAGGATCTCAACGACCTCAAGTTCGAGACGTCCATGGCGCGCTGCAAGGGCTGTACCAACGCCTGCCTTCTCACCATCAACCGCTTCTCCGGCGGACGTCAGTTCATCTCCGGCAACCGTTGCGAGCGCGGTATCGGCAAGGAGAAAAATAAAGAGGGCATTCCGAACCTCTTTGAATACAAATTGAAGCGCACCTTCGACTACGAGCCGCTTACGATCACGCAGGCACCCCGCGGCATCGTGGGTATTCCGCGTGTTCTCAACATGTACGAGAACTATCCGTTCTGGTTCACCTTCTTTACGAAATTAGGCTACCGCGTCGTCGTTTCGCCCGCTTCGAACCGCCGCATTTACGAGCTGGGTATCGAGTCGATCCCCAGCGAATCCGAGTGCTACCCGGCGAAGCTTGCCCACGGCCACATCAGCTGGCTGATCAACCAGAAGGTGCCCTACATTTTCTATCCGTGCATTCCTTACGAGCACAAGGAGGACGAGGCTGCAGGCAACCATTACAACTGCCCTATCGTCACCTCCTACGGTGAGAATATCAAAAACAATGTGGACGAGCTCAAGACGACGGACATCGTCTATGAGAATCCGTTCCTCTCCTTTGAAAACGAGGCCATCATTACCGACGGACTCGTGCGTCATTTTACGGCGAAGGGCATCTCCAAGCAGGAGGTCCGCGATGCCGCTCACGCCGCATGGGCCGAGCAGATGGCTGTCAAGGATGACATCCGCAAGAAGGGCGAGGAGACGCTTGAATACCTCAAGGAAACCGGCCGCATGGGTATCGTACTGGCCGGACGTCCGTACCATATCGACCCGGAGATCCACCACGGAATTCCGGACATGATCTGCTCCTACGGCGTGGCCGTGCTCACGGAGGACTCCGTTGCGCATCTCGGCTGTGTCGATCGCCCGATGATCGTTGTGGACCAGTGGATGTACCACACCAGATTGTATAATTCGGCTGCATTTGTCCGCACCCAGGACAATCTGGAGCTCATCCAGCTCAACTCCTTCGGCTGCGGTCTCGACGCCGTAACCACCGACGGTGTGAGCGACATCTTAACAAGCGCAGGCAAGATTTATACCGTCCTTAAGATTGATGAAGTAAACAACTTAGGAGCCGCCCGCATCCGTGTGCGCTCGCTCCTCTCCGCCGTTCGCGAGCGTGCCCGCAAGCATGTCACCGCGCAGGTGCATTCGTCGGCGCACAACCGCGTCATTTTCACCGAGGAAATGCGTAAGAACTACACCCTCCTCGCCCCGCAGATGTCGCCGATCCACTTCCGCGTGCTGGAGCCCGCGCTCCGCGCACATGGCTATAACATCGAGGTTCTCGACTCTCAGGACAACCGCGACGCCATCGACGTGGGACTGCAGTACGTCAACAACGACGCCTGCTACCCTTCCCTGATCGTCGTTGGCCAGATCATGAGCGCCCTGCAGTCCGGCCGCTACGACTTAAACCGCGTTGCCGTCATGATCTCCCAGACCGGCGGCGGCTGCCGTGCGACCAACTACATCGGTTTCATCCGCCGCGCCCTGCAGAAGGCCGGTATGGGTCACATTCCGGTGGTCTCCTTAAGCACCAGCGGAATCGAGAAGAACCCGGGTCTGGAGTACACTCCCAGACTTATCATGAGCGCCCTCGAGGCACTGATCTACGGCGACATTTTCATGCGCGTTTTATACCGCACCCGCCCCTACGAGAAAGTGCCGGGCTCCGCGAACGCACTGTACGAAAAATGGAACGCCATCGTCTCGAAGGACGTTGAGAAGGGCCATCTTCACAAGTTTAAGAAAAACTGCCGCGACATCATCCGCGAATTTGACGAGCTTCCGTTGCAGGAAGGTCTCGTAAAGCCCCGCGTCGGCGTCGTCGGCGAGATTTTGGTAAAATTCCTTCCCACCGCCAACAACCACCTTGTGGAGCTGCTGGAGCAGGAAGGCGCCGAGGCGGTATGTCCGGATCTTCTGGACTTCTTCCTCTACTGCTGCTACGATTGCAACTTTAAAGCCGAGCACCTCGGCAAGAGCAAGAAGGACGCCCGCTACAACAACCTGGCGATCCGCCTGATCGAGTGGTTCCGAAAGCCCGCAAAGAAGGCACTTCGCGCAAGCAAGCGCTTCGACGCTCCCTCGACCATCCGCGAGCTGGCCGAAAAGGCCGCTCCCATCGTCTCCGTCGGCAACATGACCGGCGAGGGATGGTTCCTTACGGCAGAGATGCTCGAACTCATTGAGGAAAATGCACCCAACATCGTGTGCACCCAGCCCTTCGCCTGCCTGCCGAACCACATCGTCGGCAAGGGTGTAATCAAGGAGCTTCGACTCCGCCATCCGGAGTCCAATATTGTGGCCGTGGACTACGATCCCGGCGCAAGCGAAGTCAATCAGTTAAACCGTATCAAGCTCATGCTCTCCACGGCGCAGAAGCGTCTCGCTGCCGGCGAGCAGAAACAATAATGGTGTAACGGAGGTGTTCCGATGAAATCATTTCGTGCGATACTGCTACTCATCCTTATGACGGTCTTCCTGACCGCGTTTGCAAGCGCCGACGACGCTGCTCCCACCCAGATCCGTACCCCGGAGGAGCTTCTGGCGATCGCGGACAATCCGGAAGGCAGCTATGTGTTGATGAACGACCTTGACATGAGCGGCTACGACTGGCCTTCCTTCACGTTCAAGGGAACCTTCGACGGCAACGGTCACATGATCATCAATCTCCACTGGACGAAAGTGTCCGAGGAGACCCAGGTCACCTACGACGGAAACCGTAAGACTTACGACACGCATTTTGCGGGTCTCTTTGCAATCCTCGACCACGGAACCGTGAAGAATGTCCGTCTTCCCGGCGTCAACCTCTGCTTTGAAAACTACGAGGGTGACTGCTTCCTCGGAGGCATCGCTGGCTACGCCACGGAGAGCACCATCGAGAACTGCGAGATCTCCGGAACGATCCGCCTGGATGTCACAGGAAAAATGTTCGGTGTGGGCGGAATCATCGGCTACGGAAATGCTGTCGTCCGCAATTGTAAGGCAGTGGTTACTCTGGTAAACACCGACCTTGACGCAGCCAACAAGGACGAGGAATTCTTAGGCGGCGTGTGCGGCGCAGGTTATCCCGACATCGACGGCTGCGAGATTGAGATCTCCGGCTTTCTGTCCGATCACGGGTACGTCCACAGCGGCGGACTCGTGGGTATGTACATCGTCTACCCGAAGGCCTTCAAGCGTGACGGCTATATCAAGAACACTACGCTTTCGGGATTTATCACATTTTTCGAGCACAATAACAACCGCCGCGCCTACTGCAAAGAGCGCTGCGGCGAGGTTATGGACTGGTATTTCTCCAGCAGCGGCAACAAATTCACCTTTAAGCGCGATGAGCGCACCAAATACGATGTCAATCTCCTGCCTCACGGCGACTGCAAGAACCCCGATTTTGAGGTGACGACCGTGGAAGCCACCTGCCGGGATGCGGGCTATACGCTTCACACCTGCAAGACCTGCGGGTACACCGAGAAGGACAACTACGTGCTCTCCGCGCACAAACTGCCGGACACCTACGAGACCATCACCGAGTCCACGTTGACAACCCAGGGTGTCGGCGAGTACACCTGTACCGAGTGCGGCGCGAAGATCCGCAAGGCGCTTCCCACTCTTACGCCGGTTCCCACCGAAAAACCGGCTCCTACCGTGACACCCACGGAGGCTCCCAGCAAGGCCACCACGGATGTTATAAATGAGACCAAGTCCGGCTCCGGAATCTGGCTTTACTTTCTGCCCGTCTTGATCGGCCTTCCGCTCGGCGCCATCGCCGCTCTTCTGTACAGAAGACACCGCCGCATCAAGCTTAAGCGCCTTCGCAAGGCACGGCGCATTCAGGCTGCAAAAGCCGCAAGAGCCCGTGAGAAGCAGGACGACTGATCCCGCGGATCACAAATCAAACAGCATAAAAACAAGCCATGCAGGATCGATCCCGCATGGCTTTCTTTTTCGCTTTAAATGTTATTGCAACAACCCGTAATACCACCCCGTCACGCCGTCCCGCTTTACGATGGCGCCTCTTGACGTCTCCAAAACCACGGAAACCTCGTCGCCGTACGTCACCTTCAGCTGATAGTCCGTAAAATCTTCGGTGAAGCAGCTTCCGTCCGCTCGCTTCGTGAGAAACACCTTCGGAATCCAGAAGTTCTGTTCCGTCCGCTCCTGGCGGCAGTAACACATATCTCCCGAGGTTTTTAACACCTTCACGCGGTTGTCCGGCTCCTGGATCAGGTGCCGCTCCAGACCCGCGTTCTGGCTGTTCTGCGCGATGCGCTTCGGAAAATTATCCACGCTCACAAAGGAAAAGTCCTCGGATCCGCCGGGCGGAATGATCAATGCATTCAGCTGCCCATCCCGCAGAGCTGTCATGCCGCCGTCCACGCTGATGATACGGCGGTTTTTGAGGATGATCGGATTGGCGTTACGCTTAAACTCCGGATAGCGCTGGTTCGGATAGTGCCCGACCACCACGTACCGGTCGAAGGAAAATCCTTTGCTTAGGAAGCCCTCTGCCTTCACCACATCCGCGGGAGTCATCTCCTCGAGCTCGCCCGGGAGGATCTGGGCATGGGCAAAGAGAAACTTAGGCGTTTCGATGATATGCGGAAGGTCCCACATAAAGCCCAGCTCTTCCTGATAATATTCCCGAAGTGCCAGCTTGATGGGATGCATATTCGTGTCCGGCGTGAGCGGAATCCCCTGCTCAACGCACATATCCCGCACCAGAGAGGGATTTCGCAGGACGTACGCCAATAGTTCTTCGTTCCGGTCCGGCCGGTAGATCTCCCGGCACACCGGATCCCGGTCGCCGGTGACAAAGAAAACGCGCCGGCTCCGACTTAATTCCATCACATAGCGGAGCGTCCGAAGGCTCTCCGGCCCGCGCTCCACAAGGTTTCCGAGGATGATCAGGTAATCCTCGTGGGTGTATTCAGCCTTCTCCAGCAACCGGCGCAGCGCGTCATAATTGCCGAAAATGTCGCTGACCACGAGAATTCTCCGACTCTCGTCCAAATTCGGTCTGAAAATTCTTATTGCCATAGTTATTTAATCCGTTTCGCAACGACGATCAAGCGTCCGTCATCATCGTAGGACATGTGGTAGCACGTCGACAATGTGATCAGCTCGTCGCCCCACTCCGCCGTCGTGGCGATGGCGTAGCGCGACATTCTCTTGACCTGCTTCACGTAGTACTCAAACTCTGCCTTCTCCAGAATTCCGCCGTAGACATGATAGCGGAAGCGGTTCTCCGAAGCCGGATAGATGGCGGTTAAGCAGACCGAGATGATCTCGTAGACACCTTCGCTGACAGCCGTGTTAAAGTAAATGTATTTGTGTTGTTCGTAGTAGTCCTTCTGAAGGTACAGAGGCAGCGTTCCGAAGGCACTGCCGTCGTACATGTTGTGGGCGTAGATGATATAGTTCCTGCTCTCGCCGAGACGCGTCTGACTGTCCATAAAGGGCGTTCCGCGGGTCTCGTAGCTGCCGCTGAAGTTGCGGTAGAGGTAGTAGTCATACTCCTCGGGCGTAAACATCACGGGGAGACTGATCTTCGTGTCGGGAATCTGCAGATAACCGAAGCAGTCGGGATTGACGCTCGTCAGATACCGGTACTGCTCCTTCCAGCGGTCCGAAACCGACGTGCGGTAACGGTTCGTCTTCGCCTCGATGGTATACTGACCCTCATCGGGGAAGATCACCTCGGGATCGCGCTCTACGATCTCCTCGGCAGGGTCCGGAATGTCGGAGCCGGCGATACCGCCCTCCATCATCCGTGAAATCTCCTCCTGGGATTTTGCGTATTGATAACCCTTGTAGTAATACCAGCCGATCTCCAGCACGCACACCACCAATACTGCGGAGGAAATCAGCAAAATGAGATTCATGATGCCGTTGGAACTCTTGCGTGACACCGTGTTGCGGCGGGACGTTTCCTCCGACTCCAAAAGAACCGCCGCCCGCTTCGCATCACGCTCCGCGATCCGCTTATCACGGGCTGCAGCTTTTCTCTTTCTTCGCTCAGACAGGCGTGTCAGTAAACCGCCGGACTCACTCATAAACTCTCCCTCAACAATCCGCGCCGGGGCGAAGGCAACACTTCCCGCGGCACAATTTCAACATTCCCTATGATACCACAGAAACGTCGTGATATCCATACACATTTGCATTTTTCACGCAAAAATCACTGCTTTTGGGCAAAATTTGTATAGTATTTTCACTGTCTGTATGCTACAATACACGAGGTGTGATTTGCACAACAAATGAAAGGAGTTTTTCATCGTATGATTTATTCTCATGAAGTAGAAAACATGTGCACCGTTGCACAGGGTGTACACCACGGTTGCGCTCCGATTCCGGAAGAAGCAAAGTGGGTTCAGGCGAAGGAAGTCAAGGATATCTCCGGCTTCACCCACGGTGTAGGCTGGTGTGCTCCTCAGCAGGGCGCTTGCAAGCTTTCCCTCAACATCAAGGAAGGTATCATTCAGGAAGCATTGGTTGAGACCATCGGCTGCTCCGGTATGACCCACTCCGCAGCTATGGCATCCGAGATTCTTCCCGGCCTTACGGTACTCGAGGCTCTCAATACCGACCTCGTTTGCGACGCCATCAACACCGCTATGCGCGAGCTCTTCCTGCAGATCGTATACGGACGTTCCCAGAGTGCATTTTCCGAGGACGGTCTTCCGGTAGGTGCAGGTCTTGAGGACCTCGGCAAGGGTCTTCGTTCCCAGGTCGGTACTATGTACGGTACCCTCAAGAAGGGTCCCCGCTATCTTGAGATGGCTGAGGGTTATGTTACCGGTATCGCTCTCGACGCTGACAATCAGATCATTGGCTACAAGTTCGTTTCCCTCGGCAAGATGACCGACTTCATCAAGAAGGGTGACGATCCCAACACCGCTTACGCAAAGGCTTGCGGTCAGTACGGCCGTGTTGCGGACGCTGTGAAGATCATCGATCCGAGAACCGACAAAGAGTTAGAGTTGAACTAGGAGGAAACGACAATGGCA
>CACZRV010000126.1 GCA_902783725.1 uncultured Lachnospiraceae bacterium
CCGAAACCGTTGCGGAGTCCGCAGTACTGGAAGGACGCCGCACGCGACCATGTGAAGGTGATGAAGCAGTTATATGCATTCCAGACATTCACCATATTGTTGAAGTTCTCGTCCGGCGTATGTACCTGCAGGTTATTGATCTTTGCGTGCCAGTATTCCTTAAGCTCCGCAAGCTCCTTCTCGCAGACGCCGTCCTCCTCGTAGCGGGCGATGATCTTCTCCGCCACTGCCGCGGGCTTCTGTCCGAGAACGTAAGTAAGTCTCCTGCTCTCGCCGGGCTGCAGGGTGATCTCGCTCTCCAGCGCGCCGCAGGAGTTGCCGCAATAGTTGAGCTCGCCCTTCAGACCTTCCGCAGCACCGATGGGGTTCGCATAGCTTCTGTAGTTGCCCACAAAGCGGTCCCGGTCGCCGCAGAAACGGTCCACCTTCGCGCCGGCAAGGCCTAAGAAGCGCTCCTTGTTCGGATCGTGGTAGTTCTCATTTTCCGTCTGAAGAACATAGTTGCCCTTGAAATACGTCTGGGTGATGAACAGAGTGTACTGCAGGTTCACCTGGTCCTGCTCATAGTTGTTGTCGTTTACGAACTCGCAGTAGCCCGTCACGGACAGTTTGCGGGGCTTCGTGTCATTGTTGGTGATGACGGCGTTCCACACCTCGTAGGTGGCGTCCTTCGGCACATAGTAGGCCGTCTCCGCCTTGATTCCCCGGTACTCCGAGGAGATGATCGTGTAGGCGGTACCGTGGCGGCACTCGCTCTTGTACGATTCGAGAGGCTTGCACACCGGCGCCCAGGACGCGGACCAGTAGTCTCCGTCCTCGAGGTCGCGCAGGTAAATGTAGCGGCCGGGCTGGTCCATCGCCACGGAGTTGAAACGGTAGCGGATCACGCGGCCGTTCGCACCGGACTTCACGAAGCTGTAGCCTCCTGCGTTGTTGGAAATGATGGCGCCGTACTCCGGCGATCCGAGGTAGTTCGCCCAGGCCGACGGTGTGTCGGGCCGGGTGATCACATACTCTTTGGCTTTCTCGTTAAAATAGCCGTATTGCATAGTAAACCCCTTCCTGCATGAATTGATTTTTCTTATTTTCACGCCGATGCTGACGCACAACGGCACCGGCGGCACTGCTCGAATTATACCGCATGGATTTTCCCTTCGTCAAGGCGTCGGGCCCCAGAAACATAACTTCCTCCATGCTCACATGGTGTTTCATACCGGTCTGTCGGATTCCGCGTCACTTCCCGGGCTTTCTGCGCCCGGAAACGGACTCCTTTTCCCCGGAAAATGCACCCTCTCACGCGAGGATCGATAATACCTCCGAGAGCGTCCTCACCGTGTATGTCGCATCCCCGGTCTGCCCGTCATCCCGCAGGTGCACCCACAGCGTGTCCGCCCCGATGGCGCGCCCGAATGCGATGTCCGAGGACTGGGAATCGCCGATGACCAGATAGTGCGCCGGGTCCGCGTCGCCCGTGATCGCCTTCACGCCCTCGAAAAATCCTGCCGCAGGCTTGTTGCATCCGACCTCGTCCGAGATGACCACCCCGGCAAAACAGTCGGCGAAGGAAACGCCTGAAAGGCGGCTCCGCTGCACCCAGTCCGTGCCGTTCGTGATTATGATAAGCTGGTATTTTCCGGCAAGCGCGCGGCACACCGCGGCCGCTTCCGGCATCTCCACGACGATCCGGCTCATCCGGTCCATATAATCGCGGTTGATCTCCCGCACGCGCTCCCCGTCCGCCGCAATTCCGAGCTCCGAAAGGAAGTCGTGAAACCGCTTCGCCTTGAGCTGTTCCTTGTCGATCTCGCGGCGCTCAAGCATCTTCCAGCACACCGCGTTGATGCGGTTGTAGCAGCCGACCTCCGCATCCGTAAGCGTCCGCCCGACACACTCCCGCATCGTCTCCGTAAGCGCCCTGCGCTCGGTCTCGTGCCAGTCCAAAAGCGTGTCGTCCAGATCCAGCAAAAGATATCGGTAACGTGCATTTTCCACAGCGCCGGGTCCTCCGTAAGTTTCAAATTCTACACTTTATTATAGCGGAAAATGCACCGCAAAGCAAACCAAAATGAAGAAAGACCGTCCGAAAACGGTCTTTCTCCAATCCCCCAATTCAAATGTAGATAATCGTCTGATTCATACCGCGCAGGAGTTCTTTCCCCTTACCGCACAAGCCGCGTGTTTGTACATTTCGTGCGCCTATTTCGCAGCTTCCCACGAGCGGATCTGCACAAGCCCCGCGATCTCCGTCTCCTCATAGCGGACCGTGAGCCTGTCGCCCTCGCGGACCAACACGAGGCTCTCGTCCTCGTTGAGCGTTCCCTTGTAAACCGTGCCGTCCGTCGCAGTGATGTACACCGTCGCCGCACCGTTTAATTCCACAAGGCGGACATTTTCCACGGTGATGTCGGCCTTCGCAAAATCCTCTGCATCCCCGGCCACAGTAACGCCGTTGCGCGCAAGGAGCTTGCGGTACGAGGCGATGGCTTCCGCCTGGGTCGCGCCGGTGGCCACAATACCGTACTGCTCCACGTTGACGAGCGCGTACAGCTTCACCAGACCGCCGGTGTCCTTCAGCACCATGATGTACGTCGCCTGGCCGCCGATATTCACAAGGGACGGGAAGGATGCCTGATAGCCCTTCTCCTGCACCTCGCCCTCGGCCGCGCCCATGGCGGAGTACTCCTCCGCGCCGCTCACGCTGTAAAAGCGATACTCGCCGGTGCGGGCGTTGGTGATGATGAAGCCGATGTTGCTCTCATCGCTCGTGACACTGGTCACGCCCGTAAAATACCAAACGTCGTCATCGATCACGATATAGCCGTAATCGTCGGTAGTCATCTTGCACTGCTTGTTGCCGATCACGCTGTTCCAGAAACCGCCGGACAGTTTTCCGTACCAGTTGTATTTTTCGCAGGCGAGATCACCGTCGTAGACGATGTCCACCCACTTCGGAACGTCCTTCACATCATAGAGCTGCGAGGAACCGTCCACGGGGTTGAAAATGATCACCTCCGCCACGTCCATCGCCCCGAACAGGCCCGCGTTTGCGGTCATGCAGGACACGATGTAATACGGCTCGCCCGCGTCGTCAATCTCGAAGTAGGCGTTGCCGAAGATCTTGGTCGGATACGAGAAGCGCAGCTTGCGCATCAGATCGTCGCCAAGGCGGCCGCTCTCCGCGTATTTCACGGGCTTGCTGAACTCCACGTAATTTGCACTGTTGTTTACCGGGTCAACCATGACGTAGCCCGGAATTCCGTTGCTGCGGTTCTCCACCCACTTGAAGAAGCCGGCATACTCCAGGACCGCCACCTTCTTGGGAAGGTTTTTGTAATTGATCTGGCTGTATTGATCGTTGACGTAGTACTGCGAAACCACCTGCGACAGCGAGCCGAGGGTACGGTTGCCGATGGTCCGCGCGCTTGCGGTGTCCATGAGCGCGATGTTCGTCACGCTCGTGGTCTCGGGCATGTCCTTCTCAAACTCCGACTCCTGCACCGTGATGATGTTCGCGTAGGTCTTCGCATGGAACAACTGCGCCGAAGCGATCCCTCCGAAGATCAGTGCAAGCACCGCCGCAACGGCAATGCCTCCGCCGATCACGACGCCCACGTTGGTCACCTTTTTGCCGACCACCGTGATCTCATGTTTGCAGATCAAGTGATGCGAGCCTGCATGCGCCGCGGCGAAGGTGACTCCCAACAGGATCAGAAATCCCCAGAAGCCCGTGCTGTGCACGTTGATCGCCGGCAGCGTAAAATAATAGAGCACAAATCCGATCAGCGCCGTCGCCGCTACCGAAACCACGTAGCTCAATACGGTCTCCCTCGTCTGCACTCTTCCGCCTTTTGTCTTCATAACATCCTTCCTTCGCGGCATACGCACATTTGCCGCACCGTTGTAAATGTGATTGTGGCTATTTAACCACTATCAGCGCAAAATGTCAATACAGTTTACAAAGATTTAATAATTTCCTACACGAAAAAGGCTCTCCGCATCCGGAAAGCCTTTCTTTCTCATTTTATATGAAATAATAACATGCCTGTTCAGTTCCCTGCAGGCGCCTCCGTGGGCGCTGCCGTCGGTATGGGCGTCGGTGTCCCCACAACAGCCTTTCGCTTGAGCTGTAAAAACTCCGCAATACCCTCCGCGTCGGCCTCGCCGAGTTTGTCGATCATTCCTTCCTTCTTAATGAAGTTGTTGAAATCGTAATCGTTGTCGATGTGAGCATTTTCAATGATACAGCAGACAATTCCGACCTCGCCGGCCAGCCGGTTGATCAGATAGCCGTCCATCTTCGCGCCGTCCGGATAACGATACCGCGAGCGGTCGCTCCACTTGTACATGGTCTCGAGGTTCCGGATCCCGAGCCGCTCGAGTCTGCGCAAAACGAAGCTGGCCAGGCTCTTCGACTTGGCTGCCAGCGCCGTGTTGGTCTGCACAAGCCCCTCTGCTCCGTCAGCCCGGCCGTTGTAGCCGTCAAAATGCAGACTGACCATAATGTCCGCCTCGTGATCTCTCGCAAAGATCACGCGGTGCTCCAGATCGTCCACGTCCTCCGACGGGTCGAAGATATAATCGGTGCTTCTCGTAAGATACACCATCACATTTTCAAAATGACTCTCCAGATACCGCTTGCAGGCCTTTGCGACCGTCAGGTTGCACTCCTTCTCGGTGTACCCCTGATAGCTCGCGCCCTTGAACGGACCGCCGTGTCCCGGGTCGAGCACCACCACATACACACCGTCGCCGTCTCTGTCCGGCCCGTAATGCTGCGAATAGTCAAGCCCGTTCGCCTGCAGTCTCGGTTTCTCCTCCGCCTTCCGGATCCGCTCCAGATCCACGGAGGACGCCTGCACATAGCCGTAATACACGGAGTCATTGAGGATGACGGCCACCTTGTACCACATCTCGTTGAAGTCCGAGACCTCCATCTCCGTGATCATGACGCGGGAGCTGTAAGAAAGGAGCAACAATCTCTTGTAGGTGCGCCCCGGTCCCGTCCTAAGATACGAATCCTCTCCCAGATAGCCGATCATTCCCTGCACGTTGGCAAATTCCGTCGGCGTGTACCTTCCGTATTCCGGCCACACCGTGCCTGCCGGCAGTACTTCCGCGGTCGGCGTCGGCTCTCCCGCCTGCGTCACCGCGGGCTCCGCGCCGGGGCTTATTTCCCCCTCAGGTGCAGTCGTCACCGCCGCTGTCGTCACCGTCGGCGTCGCACTCGGGCCGCCGGGCACAGTCTCTCCGGTGGAATTGTTGAGTCTCGCGCGTTCGCACGCAGAAAGAAGAAGCGCCGTCACCAGCGCCACCGCGACCGCTTCTCTTGTCTTTCGCCGAACTCTCATGCCAAACAACCTCCGGGGTGGACGGACGAACAAGTGTCATCCGCTCCCTCTTATCTTACCACACGACTGAAATTCTGGCAATAAAAATGACCGGATCCTGCGATCCGGCCTTGGACTGGGCTACAAGGATTCGAACCTTGAAAATGACGGAGTCAGAGTCCGTTGCCTTACCATTTGGCGATAGCCCAAAAGCGTTGGCGATTGTCAACAGACGCTATTATATACTAACGACCCGAAGTTTGCAAGTATTTTTACGGAAAATTTTACATGTTTTTTTCGCCCCCGGTTTTTTCGGGATTTTTCCCGTTTCCTCTTTCCTTTTTCGCGGAGGTTCGGTATAATTATGGCATAGAAACCAACCGGAAAGGTAGGGGAGACGCACTGCGGTGCGCCGGAAAGGAGAACTGTAATGAGGAAATTTACAAAGTTTGCGCTGATTTCGGCGGCGATTGCCGGCGGAGTCTATCTGTACAAGCAGATTGAAAAGCAGAAGGAACTTGCCGAGGGAGAAACGTTTGACGACGATCTCTTCGAGGATGAGGATGTGATCGATCCCGCTGCTGAGAAGGCTGCGGAGGAGGATTTTGCGGATGCTTCCGAGGAGACCTCCCGCCTTGCCAACGTAAAGGCAAAGGCTTCCGACGTTGCTCAGAAGGTTAAGGAGAAGGCCGTTACCATCGCTCAGGCGACGAAGGAAAAGGCCGTTGAGGTCAAGGATTATCTCGCAGAGAAGTTCGAAAAGACCGCTAACGACGCAGCTGAGGCTGCCGAGGACGTTGCGGATGCAGCCGAGGAGAAATCCGAGGACTGGACCGGCAAGCTCGAGGACGTTGCCGACAAGGCAGAGGACATCGCCGTAGACATGGCGGATGCCGTAGATCCCGACTAATCAAAAGCAATCAAAAAAGCAAAAACCTCACGGTCATCTCCGGCCGTGAGGTTTTTTATGTTTTGTTTCTTATTTTCCGTATTTGCGGTACTCGTTAATGTACGTTGTCTCCAGCTCCGTACCCTCTTCGTCCCGTTCGACCATCCTGTTGACCCGGCCGTACTCGTCGTACTCGTACTTCACCGTTTTCACGACCTGCTTCGTCCCGCCGGTCTCGATCCGGGTCTCGTAGGACACTGTCCGTCCGCTCGCGGTATCATAGGTTTCCTCGAGCACAAACCAGCGCTCCGTCCCCGGCTCGGAAGCCGTAACCAGCGACTTGGTGATCTCGACCGTCTTGTCCCCTTCCGTTCGGTACTCACTGAGCACTTTCTTCGTCACAGCGCCGTTCTCATCACTCTCCACGAGACTTACGATACGCCCCTCGCTGTCGCAGAGGATTTCCTTCACAACATACCACTCGCCGCTCACCGGTGACAAAACCTCGGTCTTTTTGCTGCCGTGATTGTCGGTTGCCAGCTCGCGGGTGTCCGTCACCGGCCGTTTCCAGATCATTCCGTCCGACTCCGCCGCAACCAGCTTCGTCTCCCCGGCGTCCTCAAAATACAGGATAAAATCCCGCGCCAGCGAATTGTCCCACGGAGTTGCACCGTGGATCTTCACTGCATAGCCGAGCTCCGTCTTCTCCGCTTTCCCTTTCTCCGTTATGCGATTCGCATGGTAAGTATTTCCGTTCGCCATGATCACATCATCGGTATACGGCGCGATCGACTGCATCGGTGCCGGATTCACATCCACCGTCATAAGGGCAAATTCACCCTGCGCGGATGTCGCCGCCAGATACCATGCGTCCGTGCTCAGATACGTGCGGGTCGCGCTCATGGCCCCGCCGGTCTTCTTTTCGTACGGAATCGCCCGCAGATCCGAACGGTAGCGGATAAACTCATGCTCCTCCGGAACATCGGAAGTGGCCAAATACTTGACCTTCTCATACTCGCGCAGCACATCCGCCTCAGTGGTCTGCGTGATCTTCATCGTCAGCTTTTCGCCCTCGTAATACTCGGTCACCGTCGTCTTCCGGTCTCCCGAGGAATAGGTCGTCACATCTTTAGAAGTCAACACCCCGCGCACGTAGTGCTCGGTGGTCTCGATCTTCTCTCCCGACGCTTTCTTCTCAAGAACCGTCTTCTCGGTAAGCTCCCACTCCCGGCTGTCGGTCACACTGTCGACCGTCTCCGTGCGTCTCTCCAAGACATTGCCGTCCTCGTCGAAAAGCTCGGTCACACGCTTCGCCCGCTGGTTGTCCGTTGTCAGCGCGGTGCGATGGTAAAGATACACGTTCGGATCCGGCGTCGGTGTGCCGAGAGAAACCGTCACATTGTTGTCCGAGCCGGGCGTTCCGTTCTTCTCACTCTCCCGCCGCTTCGCGGAATTGTCACACGCGGTCAGGATCATGCACAGCACAAGGAGCACTGCAAGGCTCCTCATGCTGTACGTTTTTTTACTCTTTCTTTGATTCATTTTGCCAACCCCCATGTTTTTCCCCAAAGACCTACTCCGATTGCGTAAAATGCCCCATCAGCCGATAGCCTTCCTCAAACACATAACCGGTCGTCACCGCTGCCTCTTCCGAGTACTCCGCAGGTCCGTCCACGGGATTTGTGCTGTCGTAGAGGAGGTACGGGATCGGTTCGCTTGTGTGTGTCCGCAAAGACACCGGCGTCGGGTGATCCGGCAGAAGCAAAAGCCGGTACGGCTCGCCGGAAGCGTCCATCTCGCGGCGGATGACACCGATGATGTCGCGGTCAATGAACTCAATTGCCTGAACCTTGCGCTCCGCGCTGCCCTGGTGACCCATCTCATCCGGAGCCTCCACATGGATATACGCGAAGTCTGCATTTTCCGTAAGAAGCGCCTTCACCGCCGCCTCCGCCTTGCCGCGGTAGTTCGTGTGCAGGCTGCCGTCCGCCCCGGGCACCGTGATATTGCGCATCCCTGCGCCCACGGCGATGCCCTTTAAGAGGTCAACCGCGGAGATCATCACGCCCCGAAGGCCCGTCTTCTCGTAAAATGACGAGAGCGCCGGACGCGTGCCCGCGCCCCAGAACCAGATGGAATTTGCCTTGTTGAGTCCCTTCTTCGCGCGCTCGACGTTGAGCGGGTGGTTGTTGAGAATCTCATAGCTGCGCTTCTGCATCTCGCGAAGCACCGGATCCTCGGGAAGGTACTCACCGATCACCTTTGTGAGAATGTCGTGCGGCGGCGTCAACGGTACGACGCGGCCGCGGTTCCAGATCAGCAGATGGCGATAACTTGTACCGACGTAGAAATGGTAGCCCTCCCACTCGAGCTGCTTGCGCACAGCCTCCAGCAAAACCGCGGCGTCCGCCGTGGAAATCTCCGAGGAGCTGTGGTCGATGATGGTCTTCTGTTCGTACGGAAGATCATCGTCCGATACCGTCACGATGTTGCAGCGGATCGCTACGTCTGTCGAGGCCATATCCACGCCGATGGAGAGTGCCTCCAGGGGCGAGCGGCCGGTGTAATACTGCCTCGGGTAGTACCCGAGAACCGCGAGGTTTGCCGTGTCACTACCCGGCTTCATACCCTCGGGGATTGTGTGAGCCATACCGACCTCCGAGAGAGGCGCCAGCGCGTCCGTCTCCGGGGTCTTTGCGTACGCCAGCGGCGTCTTGCCGCCGAGGGACGCAATCGGCAGATCGGCAGCGCCGTCCGCCAGAACTACAACATATTTCATGTGTATCACCTAAAATCACGCAGAAAGATACCTTCCTGCGTGACCCCTTTCTCACTATTCGTACCGAATCGAGCTGATGATCGGGAGCCCTTCGCAGGCTTCGGCAAATGCCTTCTCCGTCATGGTCTTCGTTACAAATGCGAACTCCCCGGCCGCATCCGCGAGCTCCACCGTCTTGTGGATGTCGAAGATCTTCTTTGCCTTGTCGGCGTCCGCTGCGGCAACGCGTACGAAGAACCGGCACTCCATGTCGTCCTTCGCGCCGAGCGTAAGCTTTTCGCGGTCCCACATGATCGGGATGTTCACAAAGCGGTGCTTGGCTGCGTCGATCACATCGGAGACAACCGCGCTGGCCGTCGGAAGCTTGCCAGCGCCCATGCCGTAGAACATAACCTCGCCGAGCATGTTGCCGCGCACCATGATGGCGTTAAATACACCGTTCACCGGATAGAGAGGATTCTTCTTGCGGATCATCATCGGTGAAACCATCGCGTACACCTTGCCGTCCTTCGCGTAGCTTCTCGCGATCAGCTTGATGCCGCGCTTCATCGCCTTCGCGTAGGCGACATCCTGCGAGGTGATCTTCGTGATTCCCTCGGTGAAAATGTCGGTGTAGTCGACCTGTTGGCCGTATGCCAACGATGTCAGGATCGCGATCTTCCGGCAGGCGTCAAAGCCCTCGATGTCCGCCGCGGGATTGCGCTCCGCGAAGCCGTTCGCCTGCGCATCCGCTAGCGCCTCGTCGAACGAGATACCGTCCTCGCGCATTCTGGTCATCATATAGTTTGTCGTACCGTTGAGGATACCGCTGACCTCCTCGACCTCGTCCGCCGTGACGGAGCGCATCAGCTGCCGGATCACCGGGATGCCGCCGCCCACGCTGGCCTCAAAGAGGAAGTTGATGTTGCGCTCTCTCGCAATCTCGATCAGCTCCGCACCGTGTGCCGCCACAAGCTCCTTGTTGGAGGTGCACACGCTTCTCCCCGCAAGGAGAGCCTCCTTCACGAAGTCGTAAGCGGGCTTGATTCCGCCCATCACCTCAACCACGATATCGATCTCCGGATCCTCGACGATCGTCCGGTAATCGTGGACCAGATAAGGCTCCACCGGATTGCCCGGAAAATCCCGCAGATCCAGAACGTACTTCACTTCGATCGGCGCGCCCACACGCTTCTCAATCACGGCATGGTTCTGGCGAATGACATCAAACACTCCCGAACCGACCGTACCGTATCCTAAAATCGCGACCTTCATGTATGAAAACCTCCAAAATTGTATTCACCGTAATGTGCGCTCAGCCGATGCCGAGCACCTGCAGTCTCGAAACGCCTGCAAGCCTCGTGATCCGCGCCTCGAGCTCCGTGAGCTCCGCGGTCTCCGGCCGGACTTCAAATCCCAGAGCCACCGACGCCACACCGCCGATGGGAATGCTCTGCTGGATCGTCAGGACGTTTGCCCGGCACGCCGCAACCTCCGCAAGGATCGCCGAGAGGATTCCGGGCTCGTCGCTCACCTGCAGCAGCACGTTGACCGTCTTCCCGCGCGACGACTCGTTGAAGGGCTGAACATCGTCCTTGTATTTGTAGAACGAACTGCGGCTTAAGGACACCGAATCGGTGGCTTCCTGCACCGTCAGGCTGTGGTCCTTCGCCAGCATCCGCTTCACTTCCGCTACTTTCAAAAGCACCTGCGGCAGCGCCCGCTTGCTCACCAGATAGACTTCATCGTCCGCCATACCGATTCTCCTTTCCGCCGATCATTCCGACGATCGATCCGCCTGTATTTTACCCATCGCTTTGCCGGTTGCCCGTGCTATTATTTTACCCGTTGCTTTTGCCGGTTGCCCGTGCTGTTTGTTTGCGTCCCGCATACATTTGTCCGCAGACAGAACTCATTCTACCATATACGCGCGAAAAATGCAATCAAAAAAGTGACGGTTTGCAACCGCAAATCGCCACTTTTCTTCATCGGTTTGTACATTTTCCGGGCGAACTTACTGCCCTAACTTTTTCATAATCTCAGCCACCGCCGTCTGGATCTGGTTGTCCTCCTCCACCGGGATGGAGTTCTTCTTCTTAAGGCTCGCGTCCAGCTCCACCACAACGTCCGGCGTCAGGCCGGTCTTGTGGATGTTGCGGCCCTTCGGCGTGTAGTATGCGGAGATCGTCACCTTCAGCGCGGAACCGTCGCCCAGAGGGTACATCGTCTGCACGATGCCCTTACCGAAGCTCTGCGTTCCGACCAGGATCGCCTTGCCGTAGTCCTGAAGACATCCGGCGAAAACTTCCGACGCGCTCGCACTGTAGCCGTCGATCAATACCGCGATCGGGATGTCGAGCGTGAGCGGGCTCTCGGAGTAATGGTCCTCGCGGTTGCCGTTCTTATCCTCCATGTACACGAGCAACTCGCCCTTGGGGAGGATGCGGCTGAGCATCGACTGCACCGTCTTGAGAAGGCCGCCGGGGTTGCCGCGGAGATCCACGATCAGCGCCTGCATTCCCTGGCTGTTCAACGACTTGATTTCTTTGTCAAACTGGGTTGCCGTCACTTCGTCAAACTCGGAAACCTTGACATAACCGATCCGGTTGTCGAGCAGCTTGCTCTCCACCGTCGGTATCTCGACAACATCTCTTCTGACACGGAACGTAAGGTAATCCGGCTCACCCTCGCGGTAAACAAGCACCTCGACATACGTTCCGACCTCGCCGCGCATTCGCATCGCCACAAGATCGAGGTCCAGTCCGTAGACATCCTCGCCGTCGATCTCGATGATGTAATCTCCGGTCAGGATTCCCGCCTTGTCGGCCGGGCTGCCAGGAAACACCTGCGTCAACAGCGGATATCCGTTGTCACCGACCTGCACGCGCGAACCGAAGCCCGCGTATTTTCCGTCCGATGACTCTGTAAATGCAGCATACTCGTCTGCGTTAAAGTAGACCGTGTACGGATCTCCGATACCGTCGACCGCGCCGTGGTACAGGCCGTCCACAACCTTGTTAAAATCGATGTCCTGATAATAATAATAGTCCAGAACCGCCGCGATCCGCTCCAGCTTCGTCTGGTAGCCGGTCTCATCCAGAGTCGCTGCCGGCGTCAGGGATACCCCCGGCTCCAGCGTCGTCTGATTTTTCTTCGTGAGGCGATTCTCCGCTTCATTTCCGCCGCATGCCATCAGCACAAACACCAGCACGCAGCACAAAAGTCCCGCAAGGAATCCCTTGCATTTGTCCATATTCACGTATCCATTCCTCCAAGCGCACTGCCGACCGGTTCTTTAGTACCGGACATAGCGAAGCGGATCCACCGCAACGCCGTCAATGTAGACACCGAAATGCAGGTGCGGTGCCGTGGAAACTCCCGTGGAGCCCACAAGTGCAATAACCTGACCCTGCAGAACCTTGTCACCCTTCTTGACCAGAAGCTTCGAGCAATGCAGATATCTCGTCATGTAGCCGTTTCCGTGGTTGATATTGACATAGTTTCCGGCGCTCGAGTTATAAGAAGCCTCAACCACCGTGCCGGCGAGTGCCGCAACGATCTGCGCGCCGTATTTGCCGCCGATGTCCACGCCCTTGTGGTAGGTGCTGGCACCCTTGGTCGGCGCCTTTCTGGGGCCGAATCCGGAGCCGCGGTACGGATCGCCGGGAAGCGGCCAGATCATCTTCGACGGATTGTGCTCATCCTTCTTCGGGATTGCATCCGCACTGGAGTATCCGGTGTGCGGAACATCGCCATAGCTTGCGGCCTCCGCCTTCCTCTGTGCCTCCGCCTGCTTCCTGGCAGCCTCCTCGGCCTCTCTTGCCTTCTGCTTCTCCCACTCCTTCTGGAGCTGGTTGACATTGGCATTTGCCTTGTTCAGATCGGCGATGGATTCCTCCAACTGCTCTTCGTTGACTTCCATCAGTGCCGCGTAATCCGCAAGCGCTTCCTGCTTCTTCGCGATCACTTCCTGCGCATACTCAAAATCCTGCTCGTAGAGATCCTTGCTGGCGGAAAGGGTCGCAATCTGCGCCTCCTGCTTCTCCTTCACAAGCTCCACGGCCTTCTTCGCGTCCATGTAGCGGCATACCAGCTGGTAGTCGTAGGCACGGATGCTCAGGGTGTATTCGTCATAGTTGAGAATATCCGAGACATTGCGGGAGTCCAGAAGCATCTCCAGCTCGGACATGTTGCCGTGCTCGTAGAGATACTGGAACCGGCGCCGCATGTTCTCGTACTGCTCGTCGGCAACCCGCGTCGCCTCCACAAGCTGTTCCTTCGTTTCCTGGAGCTCGATGTTCAACTGCTCAAGCTCATCCTCGAGCTGCTGGATCTCGACCATGATCTCGCTCTGCTTCTGATCCATCTCGGCGATATACTCTTCGATGTTTTTGTATTCCGCCTTGAGATCGTTCTGCTTTTTCTCAAGCTCGCGCTTTTTCTTCTCGTACTCGTCCCGCTTCTTTTTGGCTTCTTCAAGCTGCGTCTTGTAATCATCCGCAGGCAGGACAACGGCTGTTCCCACAGAGGCCGCATACACGCCCTCCGACGTTCCCGCTTCCGAGCGTGCCGAGGCCGCAGGCATCGCAGCCGCAACGATCGCGACGATCAATGCATACGCCAGCATCCGTCTTCTTCCACGTTTCATTCTGACTCCTTTCCGGATTTACATCCGACGGAACTTCCGCAGCTCACGATTGAGCGTAAAACTACTGCCGAAGAATCCGATTCCCACACCGATACACAACGAAATCGGGATCAAAACTCCGAAGACTTCGTTAACCGGAACAAAGCTGATGGTGCTGAATCCGAGGTTGTCGGAGATCAGGGCAACCAGCTTGTAGTACACAGCATACAAAACCGAGAGCGGGATTGCTGCACCAAGCAGGCCGATCAGCACACCCTCCACAAGGAACGGTGCACGGATGAAGAGGTCCGTCGCGCCGATCAGGCTCTGAATCTGAATCTCTCTCGCACGTACGGAAACACCGATGGAAACCGTCGTGCTGATGAGGAACAAAGCGATCGCCAGAAGCAGAATGATCAGCACAACCGCGCCGATTCCGAGGCCCTTGTTAAGGGACGTAAGCGAATTCACCAACGTGTCGGCGTTGTTTACATAGCGAACGCCCAGCGCCTCCATCCCGCGGATCTCCTCGACCGCATCGATCTGCTTCTCGGTCGACGTAAAATACACCTCGAAGGACGAACTGTTCTGCAGCGGGTTGTCATCTCCGAAGGACTTGAGAAGTTCGGAGTCCCCCTCCTTGAAGTGCGTCTGCTTAAAATTCTTCCACGCATCGTCCGCGGAAACGTACACCACCTGGCGCACGCCGTCCACCTCGAGCACCTTGTCGCGGAGAACGACGAGCTCGTCGAATGTGATATCCTCCTTGAAGAAAACCGTCGCTCCGACGCCCTTCTCCATCTCCGTCAGGCTGAACTGAACGTTCACCAGCAGGAAATACAGGATACCGAAGAGGAAAATACAAACCGTCATCGTCGCAATGGATGCGATGGAGAACAGACGGTTGCGGCGCAGGTTTTTGATGCCCTGTCCCAGACAATAAAAGAAACTATCCAATGCTGTAGCCTCCCTTCTTGTCGTCGACGATCACGCCCTCATTCAACATGATGACGCGCTTCTGCATGGCATCCACGATCTCACGGTTGTGAGTGACAACCACGACGGTCGTACCGCGCATATTGATCTCTTCGAGCAGATCCATGATCTCCTCGGTATTTTTCGGATCAAGGTTTCCAGTAGGCTCGTCCGCGAGCAGAATGAGCGGGTTGTTGATGAGCGCCCGCGCAAGGGCGACTCTCTGCTGCTCACCGCCGGAGAGCTTGTTCGGATAACTCTTATATTTATTGCGAAGGCCTACAAGCGTAAGCATCTTGGCAACATTTCTCGCAATCTTGCGGGAGGGAACACCGATAACCTTCTGTGCGAAGGCGATGTTCTCATACACCGTGCGGTCCTCCAGAAGACGGAAGTCCTGGAACACAATTCCGATGCTTCTGCGGTATTTGCAAACCTGATTGTTGCGAAGCTTCGAGAGGTCCGTTCCCGCGATATAGATGGAACCCTCCGTCGGACGGATCTCACGCATGAGAAGGCGGATCAGCGTCGACTTACCGGAACCGCTGGGGCCCACGATAAATACAAACTCGCCCTTATTGATCCGGAAGGAAACCTCCTTGAGCGCCCGGCTGTCATCGTCGTCCGGACCGTCGTCATACTCTTTCGTGACGTGGTCGAACGTGATCACCGGCGTCTCCGGAAGCAATCCCTTGAGAATGGAATTCTTGCGAACCTTGGCGTACACCTCCGGCAGAGCATCCTCGAAGTCTTCCTCCTGCGGAAGCTCACCTTCCTCCTCAACATCCCGTGCCGCGGTGCTCACCGCCTGCTTCGTGATGTGGATGCTGTCGTCGTATGCCTCGTAATCCTCATCATCCTCGGACGATTCGTCCCTGTAATCCAGAGAAGATTCCTCGGAAAACTCCTCGTCCCCGGCGTCCTCATCCTCCTCAGGTTCCCCGTCCTCATCGTCGGGCTCGGCGTCCTCATCGTCCTCAGCCTCGACGTCATCGTCGTCAGCCTCGATGTCCTCGTCGTCCCCATCGATCTCGGCCACAGCCTCTTCGACCTCATCCTCGGCCTCAACCGCTTCATTTTCCGCGTCCGCAGACTCCGCGTCTGCAGGAGTTTCCTCTGCGGCCGCATCGTTCTTCTCGGCAGTTGCCTCTTCCTCAGCGGCTTTTGCAGCCCTTGCCGCAGCCCTGTTGATGGCGTCGCGCAAGGCCCCCACTTTGGTCACCTTATCTTCGTTCGAAGCGACTGCATCCGCGGCCTCATCGGCCGCAGTCGAGCGTGTAATTTCATCAGTCATGTTGCGTTTTACCCTCGCGAAGCCTCATTTTCCGGGAAAATGAGGCTTCTCTTCATTTCTCAATATTCTGCATTTTCCATATACTTCATGTACTTGACGACCATAAGGGCAATCTTGAAGGTGATTGCGTCGTCGAAGACACGAAGGTCAAGATTGGTGCTCTTCTCGAGCTTGTCCAGGCGGTACACAAGGGTGTTCCGGTGGATGTAGAGGTCCTTCGAGGTCGCCGATACGTTCAGGCTCTTCTCGAAGAACTTGTTGATGGTTGTGAGCGTTTCCTCACCGAAATCCTCGGGAGACTGACCGTCGAAGATCTCGCGGATGAACATCTTGCACAACGGCATCGGGAGCTGATAAATCAGGCGGCCGATACCCAGATTGTTGTAGGCGACCACCTTGCGCTCGCTGTAGAAAATCTTGCCGACATCCAGGGCCATCTTCGCTTCCTTGTAGGAGCGGGAAATGTCCTTGATCTCGTTTACGATGGTTCCGTAAGCCACATGAACCTTGCTCATGGCCTCGGTATTGAGCATGTCGACGATCACCTTCGCGGTGTTCATCAACGTGTCGTAATTCTCGTTGCTCTTCAGCTCCTTGACGATGATGATGTTCTTCTCGTCAACCGCCGTGATAAAATCCTTCGGCTTGCCCGCAAAGAGCGTTCTCACGGTCTCCAGAGCATTCGTGTCCTTCTCCGTCTTGGTCTCGATCAGATACACGACGCGGCGAGCCTCAACATCGATGTGAAGCTTCTTTGCGCGGTTGTAAATGTCCACCAGGAGAAGGTTGTCCAACAAAAGATTCTTGACGAAGTTGTCCTTGTCGAAGCGCTCCTTGTACGCAACCAGAAGGCTCTGCACATGGAATGCCGCCATCTTGCCGACTTTGTAATCGTCATCGGTGTCGCCCTTCGCCATCAGGATATACTCCAGCTGGTGGTCATCGTAGACCTTGAAAAACTGGAAGCCCTGAAGCACCTGACTGTCGGCCGGGGATCCGGCGAAATCAGCCGCGAGCGCATCGTACGACTCGGTGTTGCTCATCGTCGAAGCCAACAACTTTCCTTCGGTGTCCGTCACGCAGAGATCGACTCTCGTAATCGCTTTCATGCCGTCGATCGTGTTCTGCAGAATCTGGTTGGAAATCATTCTTGCTCCCTTCCTTTCCGCATGATGCCATGCGCCCCATAATCGGAGTTATTGTAACACAGAATCCACGATTTTTCAAGTGAAAAGGCTGTGAAGGCATGCGCTGCGGACGCAAGGTCGCGAACTCCCGCTCTTCCGTGCCGGTTACGCGGAAAGAAGGCAAAATAAAAGGCCCCGCGGAAACCCGCAGGGCCTTGAAAAAGCTTAGGTAATGATCGGCGATCAGTGAGTGATGATCTGCTCGGTCTCCTTGTCGAAGATGTGCATCTTCGCAAGATCCATAGCGATCGTAACGGTATCGCCCGGTCTTGCAGTCGTACGAGGATCAACGCGTGCGGTGATATCGTAGTCATCAACTGCAAAATACAGGAATACTTCGGCACCGAGGAGCTCGTATACACGAACCGTTGCAGCGAAGGAAGACTCCGGATGAGCATTGATAAATGCCTCGTCATCCTTGATATCCTCAGGACGGATACCGAGAACGACTTCCTTGTCAACATAGCCGCCCTCAACAAGCTTCTTTGCTCTCGCCTCGGGAACGCGAATCTTGTTGTTGCCGAATACAAGATATACATTGTTGCCGTTTACGGTAACAACGGAATCCAGGAAGTTCATCTGAGGAGATCCCATGAAACCTGCTACGAACAAGTTGTTCGGCTTGTCGTAAAGGTTCTGAGGAGTATCTACCTGCTGGATGACACCGTCCTTCATAACGACGATACGGGTACCGAGCGTCATAGCCTCGGTCTGGTCATGGGTAACGTAGATGATCGTTGCCTCGAGTCTCTGGTGAATCTTGGAGATCTCGATACGCATCTGTACACGGAGCTTAGCATCCAAGTTGGAAAGCGGCTCGTCCATGAGGAATACCTTAGGGTTACGAACGATTGCACGACCCATGGCAACACGCTGTCTCTGACCACCGGACAGAGCCTTCGGCTTACGGTCA